>DAIERC010000144.1 GCA_027347125.1 Ignavibacteriales bacterium | reverse complement strand
CCAACTGTTAAAGAGCTTCTTATAATCTCGCCGCCTCCGTACCAGATTATTAAACCGATTGCTACCGAACTTATTAATTCAACGCTAGGATAAAAAATAGCATAATAAAAAATTGATTTGATGTTCGCCTGCCGGTAGTCGTTGTTTATTTTTGCAAACTTTTTAAGTTCTTCCTTTTCTTTATTGAATATCTGGACAACATTCATTCCCGTAACATGTTCCTGCATATAAGAATTTAATCGTGCAAGATGAAGCCTTACGTCGCGGTAGCTTTCTCTAACTTTTCTTCTGAAAAGGAAAGTGCCGTAAATTAAAACAGGCAGAACCGATAACGTAACAAGCGAAAGTTTAACATCCATAAAGAACATGAACACGACAATCCAGACGATTATAAATACATCGCTGAATACCATTACAATACCGGATGAGAAAAGGTCGTTTAACGCTTCTATATCGTTTGTAACTCTTGTAACAATTCTTCCGATCGGGGTTTTGTCGAAAAACCTTAACGCAAGGTTTTGCGTATGTTTAAATAATTGTATCCTAAGATCATAAATAGTTTTCTGCCCGAGGTATTGTGTATAGTATGTAAGGAAGTATTGAATTGTTGCCTGTAACAGCAAAGACCCGAATAAAAATGCGCTGATCATCAATAGGCCGCGATAATCCGAGTGAGCTATATATCTGTCTATGGCAATTTCCGTTAACACGGGACGCAGCGGTCCAAGCGAAGCAACAATTACGTTCAGTATTATTGCAAAAATAACATATTTCTTATAAGGCTTTACATAGCCTAGCAAACGCTTCATCAATTTCGAATCGTACGCTTTACCTAAAACCTCATCTTCGCTTTTATAATCGCTTGCCATAATATTAAATTACTTTATGATAATTTTTGTTTTCTAAAAAACATTTTATATTCTCAACTGTCGTATCCATAATTCTTTCAACCGCCTCAACCGAATCGAATGCCATATGCGGTGTTATGATTACGTTTTCATTTCTCAGTAAGATGTTTCGTTTTAAAATTGCTTCTAGGTGTTCAACCGAAACATTTTGAGTGAGCATCTGGTTTTCTTCTTTCAATAATTCTTCTCCCTCAAAAACGTCAAGCCCAACACCGCCGAATATTTTGTTTTCAATTGCATAATAAAGGGCTTTGGGTTCGATAATTCCGTTTCTGGCTGTGTTGATGAAAAGAGCGCCTTTCTTTACTTTATTTATGTTATTCATATTTATCATATGGTGCGTATGAGCATTATAAGGGCAGTGAAGTGTAATTATATCCGAATTGCTCAGTAACTCATCAAGGCTTACATATTTAAAATCCATAAGTTCTGTAAGAATATGATTTGCCCGCGCGTCGCTTGCAATAACATTCATCCCGAAACCTTTTGCAATTTTTATAACATGCACGCCTATGCTGCCCGCCCCAATAACACCGAGAGTTTTTCCTTTTAAATCAAAGCCCTGCAATCCTTCCAAAGCGAAATCATTTTTTATAGTTCTTACGTAAGCTTTATGCAAGTTCCTGGAAAGAGCAAGAATTAGCGCGAAGGTATGCTCGGCAACGGTATTCTCACCGTAATAAGGAACGTTTGAAACGGAAATATTTTTCACTTTTGCCGTTTGTATGTCTATATGATTGAAGCCGGTGCTGCGGGTCGATATCAGTTTTAGCTTCTTTGCCTGCTTAATTACTTTTTCAGTTATAGTGGAATAAATAAAAGGGGATATTGCTTCAGCATCTTTAACAAGCTGCGCGTTTTTTTCATTCAGTACTTCGGAATAAAACCTAACGTCGAAATTCTTATCAAATAGTCTTTTCAAATATTTTTTTTCTTTCGAATTAGCTTCAAAAAAAGCCACGACTGTTTTGGGCATACTTCCTCTTTAGTTTAGTTCTTCCAATTCTTTTTCAAGCAATTGCTTGTAATGCAAATCAGCATAAATTCCGCCTAGTTTAACCAGTTCTTCGTGTGTGCCTTGTTCGGCAATTTTACCGTTAGAAAGAATAATTATTTGATCCGAATCTTTAACCGTAGAAATTCTGTGGCTTATTATTATACTTGTTCTATTTTTCATGAACTGTTTTAAATTCTTTAAAATCTCTTCTTCGGTATTTGTATCCACAGCAGAGAAAGAATCATCCAGAATTAATATTTTGGGGTCTATTGCAAGCGCCCTGGCAAGGCTCGCGCGCTGTTTTTGCCCCCCGGACATCGTAATTCCTCTTTCACCCATCATTGTTTCGTATTCATGCGGAAAACCCTGAACATCTTTATCAAAGCCCGCAATGCCTGAAACCTCAAGCACTCTATCTTTATTTATTTCTCTTAAGCCGTAAGAAATATTATTTGTAATTGTATCGGAGAATAAAAAAGATTCTTGCTGAACCACTCCTATGTTGGTTCTTAAAATATTGATCGGAATGTTCTTTACATTTTTTCCGTCAATCAACACTTCGCCTTCCGTACAATCGTAAAGTCTCGGCATTAAATTAATAAGTGACGTTTTTCCCTGGCCGGTATAGGCCATAATGGCTATTGTTGAGCCTTGCGGAATCGTAAGATTTATATTTTTCAAAACGTAAGGAAGGTTCTCGGAGTATCTGAATGAAACATTTCTAAATTCAATTTCTCCCCGGATATTTTTTATTGAATAGTCGGTATTATCCGAATCATTTATTTCGTATGGTTCGGCAAAAATTTTATTAAGCCTTTTCATACTTGCTTCGGCTTGTTGAACCATATTTATTACCCACCCAAACGCAATTACTGGCCAGGTTAAAATGCCGAGATAGGTAATAAAAGCCGCAACCTCACCAAGGTTCATTGTGCCATTAATTATTTTTATTCCGCCTATCCAGATAACCAGTATTGCCGATAAACCCGTAACTAAAAAAAGTACCGGCTGTAAAAGAGCTTGAATCTTTACCATTTCCATGTTTTTGTTTAAGAAGTCGTGGCTCAAATTTTCAAATTCTTTTATCTCGTTTTTCTCCCGCACGTATGATTTTATTACCCTGATGCCCGAATAATTTTCCTGCGCTTTTGTTGTAAGTTCCGAGAACTTGGCCTGAATTAGAGAGAACTTTTCGTGTATTAGTTTTCCAACTTTATAAACAATCACCGAAAGAAAAGGAAGAGGTATTAAAGAATAAATTGTTAGGCTTACGTTTAACGAAAACATTATTGCTATTACAATAACAAGTCTTACTGAAGTATCTATTGAATACATTACGGCCGGGCCGAGAAATGAACGGACGGCGTTAATATCGTTGGTTGCGTGGGCCATAACATTTCCCGTAGAGTTGTTCTGGAAATATCTTAGCGGCAGCCTTTGAATGTGGTTCCAGAAATCGAATCTTAAATCATATTCAATTTCGCGGGATACAACTATGATAGTTTCCCTGATTAGAAACCTGAATATGCCCGCAAATAGAGAGGTACCTATAATAAGTGATGCAAATATAATAAGCTGTTTAACTGTTGTGCCTGAGTCGATTGCATTAATAGCGTCTTTTAAAAGCAAAGGGACGTAAACCGTCCCCGCATTTGATAAAAGTATGAAAAGTATTCCAAGAAATAATTTCTTTTTATACCTTGCGAAATATTTTTTTAACGTGAATAAATTTTCCATCAAATCCTAGAAATTTATTAGTCATTCAAATTCGTCTCTAATTTAATCAATTATTTTAAAACCGGTATACTTCCAGAGCACTTCCGGTACTTTTATTTTTCCGTCCTCTGTTTGATAATTTTCCAGGATGGAAACCATCAATCTGCTTGTGGCAAGCCCTGAGCCGTTTAGAGTGTGTATATATTCAGGCTTTTTCGTCTCTTCATTTCTAAAACGGATATTAGCTCTTCTTGCCTGGAAATTTTCGAAGTTGCTGCATGATGAAGCCTCAAGCCAGCGGTTTTCCGCGGGCGACCAGGTTTCAATATCGTAGCATTTTGCCGCCGAGAAACTTAGATCTCCGGTGCAAAGCAATAAAATTCTGTACGGAATTTTTAACGCTTGTAAAATATCTTCAACGTCTATCACTAATTTTTCCAATTCATCATAAGAAGTTTCGGGCTTTACAAATTTTACCATTTCAACTTTGTTGAACTGATGAACTCTTAAAAATCCTTTTGACTCTTTGCCGTACGAACCTGCTTCCCTTCTAAAGCAAGGGGAGTATCCAACATATTTGACGGGTAAATATTTTTCTTCCAGAATTTCTCCGCGGTGGATATTTGTAATCGGAACCTCGGCTGTGGGAATCGGGTACAAACCGTCTTTTTCTACGAAGTACATATCATCTTCCATTTTAGGAATTTGTCCGGTTCCTTCCATCGATTCACGGTTAACGAGAACCGGAGGCAGCACCTCCGAATAACCATGATGCTGTAAATGATAATCAAGCATAAAATTAATCAATGCGCGTTCAAGTGTAGCTCCTTTGCCTATATAAAGAGGAAATCCCGATCCGGAGATTTTTGTTCCTCTCTCAAAATCTAATATTCTAAATCTTTTCCCGAGTTCAATATGATCCAAAACTTTAAAAGAATTCTTAAAAGAAAATCCATCGGGAAGCCATTGTTTCGTTTCAATATTATCATCGGCAGTTTTGCCTACCGGAACCGATGAATGTGAAATATTGGGCGTATGCCTGAGGATAACTTCCAACTTAGATTCAACTTCGCGAAGTTGGTCATCCATCTGCGTAATCTGATCGGAAACCAATTTCATTTCAGCTAAGACAGCCGTAGGGTCTTGGCCGGCTTTCTTCATTGCTGGTATTTGTGAGGAAGCCTGGTTTCTTTTTGATTTTAAGTCATCTGTTCTTAAGATAAGCGACCGGCGTTCTTCATCAAGAGATAAAATTTCATCGACAACATCTTTTGAATTCTTATTTAATAAACCTTGTCTAAAAAGTTCATGATTTTCACGAATAAATTTGAGGTCTAACATGGCACTTCCTATTTCATTGAGTGAATTTTTAATCAAGTAGTAATAACGATAAGAACAACAGGCGAATTCAGGTTCCGCACTAATCCGCTTGACCGGTATTATCCTTTACAATTTTATTTAACTACGATATTATAGATTTTATTTTTTACAAAAATTTCTTTGACTATATTTTTATCTTCAAGATGCTTGGCAACTCTTTCGTCTTTAAACACAGCCTCTTTAACAACGGTCTGTTCGGAATTCATAGGCATTTCTAGAGTTGCTCTCAACTTGCCGTTAACCTGTACCGCAATGTTTACTTTGTCTTCTACAAGCGCTTCCTGATCCGGTTCGAACCAAACCGGTTTTATAAAAATTGATTCTTGGAGCCCGATTATTTGCATGCATTCTTCACCCAAATGCGGCGCTACCGGGCTTAACAAAATTGCAAACCGGATCAAAGTATAGGATTGAAGATCAGCGGAACATTTATCAAGGTTTTTTGTTAACTCGTTCAACAACTCCATTAGAGAAGCTATGGCCGTATTGAACCTGAAGTTATTTATTTCGTCGTCATATTTTTTTATTGTTTGGTTTATTTTTCTGTAAACCGATTTTTCTTCCTCATTAAGAGAAGCGATTTCATATTTCCCTTTAGCCGGCGCTTTCAAAATAATATCGCCATATTTACCAAACAGTTCATAAGAACGTTGAACAAATCTTTCCGTTCCTGCAATGCCTTTATCACTCCAATCGCCGCCGAGTTCATACGGGCCCATAAACATTAGGTAAAGCCTAAAAACGTCGCTTCCGGTTTTTGATGTAAATTCATCAGGGTTAACAACGTTGCCTTTTGATTTTGACATCTTTGCGCCCTGGTTAGTAATTGTACCTTGATGAATTAGGTTTGTAAAAGGCTCATCGGCTTTTGTATAGCCGAGGTCGCGCAAGAATTTATGAATAAACCTTGCATAAAGAAGATGCATTGTTGCGTGTTCTGCTCCGCCTACATACATATCAACGGGCATCCAACTATCGGTAAGCGAGGTGTCGAATATTTTACCGGAGATATTTGGATTCAAATACCTGAAGTAATACCAAGACGAATCAACGAACGTATCCATAGTATCGGGGTCGCGTTTTGCATCCGCCCCGCATTTGGGGCATTTAACATTCATAAATTTTTCATTCGCGGCCAAAGGTGATTCGCCTGCAGGATTAAATTCAACATCATAAGGTAACTCAACCGGCAGGTTTTTTTCTTCTACCGGAACCTCGCCGCACTTAGAGCAATGAATAATCGGAATCGGGGTTCCCCAGTAACGTTGGCGCGATATAAGCCAATCGCGCAACCGGTAATTGGTTTTTCTTTTCCCGAGATCATTCTGTTCAAGGTAATCGCTTATTTTATTAATTCCTTCATCGGATTTTAAACCGTTAAAATTTCCGGAATTTATCAAAGCCCCGATTTCGGTATAAGCTTCGGAAAGTTCTTCTTCAGCTTTTTTACCGGGTTGAAGAATTACTTTTCTAATCGGTAAATTAAATTTGGTAGCAAATTCAAAATCTCTTTCGTCATGTGCCGGCACAGCCATAACGCAGCCCGTTCCGTAAGTAAGCAGCGCGTAATCGGCAATCCAGATCGGCACCTTTTCACCGTTTACCGGATTTATTGCATAAGCGCCAATAGACACGCCGGTTTTTTCTTTTACTGTTGATGTTCTTTCAATTTCTGTTAAAGATTTTATTGAGTCGAGATAATTATCAACTCCTTCTTTGAACTCAGGTCTGGTAAGCTTTTTTACCAGCGGATGTTCCGGGGCAATAACAACATAAGTTACGCCGAATAATGTATCGGGGCGAGTTGTAAAAACCGTAATTAATTCATTGCTGCCTTCAACTTTAAATTTTACTTCGGTACCAGTGCTTCTGCCAATCCAGTTACGCTGCATTAATTTTGTTTTTTCAGGCCAGTTTATTTCATCAAGCCCTTTAAGCAGTTCATCCGCGTAGTCGGTAATTTTAAAAAACCATTGCGTAAGATTTTTTTGAACGACAAGAGTTCCGCAGCGTTCGCATGTCCCGTCTGATTGAACCTGTTCGTTGGCAAGTACTGTTTGATCTTTGGGGCACCAATTAACCGGTGCATTTTTTCTGTATGCAAGGCCTTTTTTATAAAGTTGTAAAAACAACCATTGATTCCATCTATAATATTCCGGTACACATGTCATTAATTCGGCATCCCAATCATACATGCACCCCATAGTTTTCAATTGTTGCCGTATATCCTTTATGTTTGTCATTGTGCTGTCGTATGGATGAATGCCGGTTTTAATTGCATAATTTTCTGCAGGTAAACCGAATGCATCGTAGCCCATAGGTTCAAAAACGTTGAAGCCCTTCAGTTTTTTATATCTTGCCCATGAATCGGTTGGGCCGTAATTGTACCAGTGCCCGCAATGCAGTTTAGCTCCCGAAGGATAAATAAACATAACCAGCGTATAAAGCTTATCTCCTGATTTTGTAAAATCGGTTTTATAAATTTTATTATCTTCCCAGAATGTTTGCCATTTTTTTTCTACTTCGGCGAATGGATATCTCATATTCTCTCAGAAATTAGTTGAAAATTAGTTACAAATTTATCTAAAAAGCGGGGTAATTCAAATTAAACTTAATATAGGGAAAATTCGATAGTCAAATATATGCTGATCAGTTAAAGAATAAATACTGTTGTTTATAAGATAAATTGAAATTGTTCTAAAACAAATTCAAAAATTTCTGTGATATTATATCACTTTTTGAAGATATTATATTCCGAATTTGGTAAATAATAGTTACATTGAATCCGCAGTCAAAAAAAAAAAGATTAATTTTCAACGTACTATAAAATTTTACCGATATTAGGCAGTTGGTTTTATAATAATAATTCCTAAGTAATTAATATAAATTTAAGGTGGCCCAATGAAAAAATTTTTATACTTTTTTTTATCGTGGGTGTTATTTGTCTCTTTTAACAGTACTTATGCTCAAACCGCGCATAAAATTGCAATACAATTTTATGCGGAAGCTACAAATATAGGCGCTGTTTCAATATATGCCGATACTATAAATGAGGGTGAGATTTATACAATCCAGCCTAAAACTTTACCGTCCAGCTATTCAAATGCCCAGGCTCTTTACGATGCTTTGGTAGGAAGCGAATTCTATTTTGAACTCGGCTCTTTGAATCAGGATATTAATTTGTATTTTGTAATTTCGGATATCAACTTGTCCGCAGGAACTTACAGCCTGGGGAATACACCTTTGTTTTTTGATGTAGATTTTTCCGTTCAGGATTGGAACGGTAATAATCTTTCCGAACCATTTAATTTGAACACAGGTAAATACGCTGTTATAAAACTATTTAAATCTGCTGCGTTTAATAATTTTGTTGCGAATACAGGAATTAATCCTTCCTTAGCTTGGGCTTTTGCTTATGCTACGGCAACCGGTTACGATCTATCCGGTATACAAACTTATGACAGCACTTCAAGTATAACAGCTTTAGTTAGCCATTTTTCAAAAGTGGTAGGTTCAAATCATAGCTCAGTTACGGGTGTTAACTATTTTAGGAATACAAAAATTCCTACGCATTTTGCTTTAAGGCAGAACTATCCGAACCCCTTTAATCCTACTACAAATATTCAGTACGACTTAAGTCAAAAATCATATGTAGAACTAAAAGTATATAACCTTCTTGGTGAAAATATAGCAACTTTGGTTAGGGGAGTTAAGGAAGCCGGAACACATATTGTTTCATTTAAGCCCGGAAATATTTCATCCGGTATATATATTTATCAATTAAAAACAGATAAGATAACGTTATCCCGCAAAATGATTTTTATGAAATAATAGGTAATACATTGAGATTGGAATTCAATACTTTTTATACAATCTAATATTAATCTAAGTGGGAGGATGCATGTATAAATTAGGTACTCTTTTTGTTGCTCCCTTAATTATAATAATGATTTTCATTGAATCGGGTTGTCTTAATCTCCCGACCAATCCAATCATGCCTCAATGGAATGTTGATTTAAACATTCCTATAGTTAACCGAAGTTATAATCTAAATGATATAGTTAAAAAACAAAATTATATTTCAGTTAAAGATCCTAACACTGCCAACAATATATTTTTAATTCAATCGGATAATTATTCCCAATCCGTTGGTGTTTCGCAGTTCATAAAAGCCACCGGTACGGAAACGGTTCATAGTACGGTTACAAATTCTACAGGTGCAGCAACATTATATGTTCAATTTCCGGATAATGCTGTTATTACCAATGCCGTTTTCTCAAGCGGAATTTTTTCGTATAAATTCTCAAACATATCGAACCAAAATGTAATTATAACACTTACAATCCCGGGTATTACAAAATCAGGGGCGGTGTTTTCAGAACAGGTACATCTTGCGCCGCTTGCTGTAGATACAAATTATTTCGATTTTTCAGGCGCTGCCTATAATTTACCGGCCAATCAACCGTCGATATTTAAAAACAGTTTGCAGGTTGTTATTACAATTAACGCTGCTTTGCCGGCTGCAGTAGATATGGATCTGTACACACAAAATTTCTTCTTCAGTTCGGCAACAGGTATTTTACAGTCAAAATCTCTGGGATACAAATCCGATGCGTTTGGCTTGAACATAAAAACTGCTCAAGACTATAGAGACAAAGTAACGTTGAAAGATGCCAATCTTAGCCTGGATGCCTCATACTATTCGCCTGCAAATAATCCTTTTCCTATTGAAGTTCAAAATCTTTCAATAATGGGAAAAAGGAACGACGGCTCTCAGTTTGCTTTAACTATTCCCGACAGCGCAAAGACTTTTATTTTTACAAACGGTGTTAAGCATTTTAATTTTGATGCGTCCAACAGCAACATAACAAAGTTTATTTCGTTTTTACCGGATAGCGTTATTGTTACGGCCGAATACATTATGAATCCAAATAATACCACCGGTACGGTTACCTCACAAGATTCGGTCAAGTTTGCGGCTAATTTTTCCACAACTAGTTTTATGGCAATAAGTAACGCTTCCATAACGGACACATCCGGCATCCAGAATATTTCCGATAAAGATAGAACTAAAATTAAAGCAGCTCAGTCAGCTTATCTTTCTGTTAATATTCAGAACGGAATACCGCTACAAGCGTCGGTAATTGTAAACATAGCTGACAGCGCATACAAGACCTTATTCACATTGAAGAATAATACTGACAATACTAATACGTTTTCCATTTCGCCTGCCAGCGTTGATGCAAACGGCAATGTCTTGTCGCAAACATCAACAAGCTTTACCGTGCAGCTAGATTCAACACAAACAGATGAATTATCTCACGGATATTATGCTATTTATACTATTAGCGTAGAAACCCCTAATAATCCTACTCCGGTGGCGCTTCGCCCCAGTGACCTGGTTAAGATCCAAATTTACGGCGGAGTAAAATTTCAAGTAAATGAAGATAATTTAAAGTAGGAAGAGGTAGGAAATGAAAAACATAATATTAACGTTTGCATTAATCTTTACTGCTTCGGCAATTTCGTTAGCTCAGTACGGTTCTGTAGGTACAACCGATGCAAGAAGCATGGGCATGGGCAATACAGCCAATGCCGTTTCCAAAAGTGTTTTTTCAATCGGAATTAACCCCGCCAACGTTCTCCATTCCGATGAGACGATAAATTTTTCTACTTTACTGCCGATACCTTCCGTCTCGGCAAAAGCAGGTACAAATTTTATTTCTATTAATGATTACAACTATTATTTCGGAGGCGTTAACGGGAAAGCAAGAATTTTAACTGAAAGCGATAAGCAGCATTTAAATTCTCTCTTTTCGAGCGGAGGATTGGTTATAGCAAATACTACATTTAATCTTTTTTCTATTGTTGTAAAGGCGGATCAATCGGTCGGCTCATTCGGGTTTTCGATTAATGATGTTGTTGAGGGTAACTTCACAGTACCGCATGCGCTTTCAGAATTGGCATTAAACGGTAATGCTCAAAATTCTATTTTTAATTTCAACGATACAAAAGCGGAAGCCTGGTGGATAAGAGATTATTCTTTTACCTACGCAAGGGAAATTCCTGAGGTTAATCTATTTTCGTCGTTCGGCGCCGGTATTTCATTAAAGATGGTACAAGGCTTTGCGTTTGTACAATCTCAAAATGTAAATTCTTCAATACAAACTACGGATCAGAATCAAATAATTTTGAACGGGAATAATGAAGCATTATCGGCGTTCTCCGCCGACTTTGGCGTTAAGTATAGTTTTGATTCAACATCGGACAAAAGTTCAAATATGGGGCCTTTCCCAACACCTGCCGGTACAGGCTTCGGCATTGACCTTGGCTTGAATGCAAGCCTAAATAATACCTGGCAATTTGCATTTTCAATAACGGATATTGGCTCCATCAACTGGAATCAAAATACTGCGTCAACATCGTCAACCGGGCAGTATACTATTTCAGATCTACAAACTGCGTCTGATTCTGTTAAAGATAAATTTAAAGGCGTTAGCGATAGTACCGGAGGTTTTTCAACAAATTTACCTACTGCTTTAAGACTTGGCGCATCTTATAAATTTAACTCGTTAGATGATTTCGGCACGTTGCTTTTGGCAATGGATATTAATCAGGGCTTTAACGATATGCCCGGCAACTCAACAAAAACGAGAGTATCCATAGGTGCGGAATGGAAGCCGATGGATTGGGTTCCGTACATTAGAACCGGTTTTTCATTCGGCGGTTTAACCGGCTTTCATTGGGGGTTAGGTCTTGGTATTGATGCCGGATTATTGGAATTTAATCTCAGCACTTTGGACATGCAGACTTTAGTAGCGCCGAATTCCGGTAAGTATATCTCGGTTGCTTTTAACTCACTTTGGAAATTTTAACACGAAGATTAAAATTTGCTCAGTTAAATTTGAATAAAAAAATACCCCGTCAGTTACGACGGGGTATTTTTTATTGTTGCATTCTTGGTATTGTAATTAATGCCGCAGCCAGAAAAATAAGATTGGCCGACCATGCCGTAAGTAGAGGACTTAACGCGCCGTTCTTTCCGAAAGCAAGGCTTATCTGCATAAAAACAAGATATATAAAAGTTACCAAAATATTTATACCAACCTGTATTGCCAATCCGCCGCGTCTTTTATTTGACGATAAAGGAAGCCCGAACAAAACTACAATTAAACTGGCAAGAGGAAACGAGAAGCGCGAATAATATTCTATTAATGTGCTTGTTGGGTCGTTGCCGGCTCTAACCTGGTTATTAATTAAATTTTTTAACTCGCCCAAATTCATTTCTTCTGGCCGCTGCTGTTTTGTGGATAAGTCTTCAGGAGTAAAATTAAGGTTTGTTATTTTTAAAGAATTAAAAAAATTTACGGCCTGACCTGTTTCCGTAAATGTTCTTTCAATACCGTTATGAGCAACCCAAACATGGCTTAAAGTATCGTAAACAAGATTTGCTGCGTCAATTCTTGATACCATATGCGTCGGATCGTTTCTATCAAAATCCTCAATGCTAACCCGCATAGCGGTATTACGCGATTCATCAAAAAAAGAGATGTTTACAATTCGTGTTTTTGAATCTTGGAAGAAAATATTACTTCCGGAAAAGCTATAACCGGAATTTAGATATTTCATTTCCAGGTTAACCTTGGTTTGGTTTGCTTCGGGTACAATATAACCGGCAAAATAAATTGAGAATATACTGATAAAAAAAGTAGCTATTATAAACGGAAGCATAAACCTGTACATGCTTACACCGCTCGCTTTAATTGCGGTAAGCTCGCTTAAGTTTGAAGCTTTACCGGCGGTAAATAATGCCGCGAATAACACCGCAACCGGCGTCATCATTTTTATTATATCCGGGCTGAAGACAACATAATAATAAACGATAATGTATGTAGGAACGTTTTGATCGAGAAAACTGCCGACATTCTCAACCATATTAATAATAACAAATATAAGAGTGAATGATAGTAATCCGAACAAAACGGTTTGAATAAATTGTTTAACCAGGTATTTATCAAGAATCTTCATTATTATTCTGTTGTTTCCTCTTCAAAATTACGCCATTGTTTCGGAATGATTTTTTTCAGGAAAGATAAATCGATTCTTACGGACTCCTGTACCGTCTTGGTTGTTAACAATAAACCAACAATAAAAAGTAAAATATTAGCTGACCACATTCCCCAGAAAGGAGTGATAATATTTCGATCGGCAAATTTTTCGCCCGCAATTAAAAACGCCCAATAAATTACAAAAAAGAACAAGCTTATACTTGCGGCAATTCCAAAACCGCCTTTACGTACCATTACACCGAGCGGCGCTCCGATTAATATAAACACAATGCACGCCACGGGAAGCGCGTATTTTTTATGAATCTCAACCATGTATGAATTTGTTTGATCATGCAAAGTTTCTATTATTCTATAGTTTGATAAGACAACATTCTGCGCTGTTTTTACCTGGTCTTCAATATAATTGTAAAAGAATTTTTTATTGGCATTATCAATTTTCGGAATGGGATTATAATTTCTTAAACTATCCGTGTAAAGATATTTGTTGGCTTCCGAAACCAAAACCTTGTTCGCGTTTAAAGTCAAATGATCAAGGCTATCTACAACCGTCCACATTGCGCGAGTATCCATTTCACGATCTCCGCGGGGTCCGCCGGGCGCTGATTGTTGAAACGTAAACTGATCGGCATTCATGGTAATTCTGTGTTTCTTAAAAATTATCTTTCTGTAAATATCTTCCTGCGAATTGCTCGATTCGTGTATTTCGCCGTTCCATAAATCCATTATTAATTTTGATTGATCCTTTGAAAAATAAATTTTCCCTTTCTGCGCCGTAACAACATCCGTTGTAGTAGGATTTGAGTAATCATAAATAACAACATCATCCAATGTGTTCGACTTCTGATTTATTCCTCTTACAAGTATTGCGTAATTTGCAACCTCCTGAGAAAAAACTCCCGGTTCAAGAGATAACGTTGGTTTTTGCCTTGAAATATCCTGCATTAATAATTTCGCATGATGGTTAGCGTCTGGGAGAACGTCATCATTAAATAAGAATAAAAGAAACCCTATTATTATACTTGCAAATAGCGGTGCCAGCATCATCCGGTATAAACTTGCACCGGAAGATTTCATTATTGTAATCTCGTTGTTTTGCGACATGTTGCCGAACGCCATTAGTGTAGCAACAAGGGTTGCCATCGGCACTACAAGCACAACCATCCATGCAAGATTGAAGGCGATTAATTTCAAAATTACCCAGAGCCCCAAACCTTTGCCCACAAGCCTGTCAGCAAATTTCATCAAAAATTGAAGCAGAAAGATTGCCATCAAAGTAATTACCGAAAATACAAACGGTACAAAGTGATTTTTTAATATGTATCTTGCTAAAATCATGGCGTCAATATATGAAAGCCGTTAAAGTTTAACAAGCCGTTAACGGCCAAAACTCTTTATAAATCACCATTCTATGAATAATTTATTATATTTATTACCAGCATAAAAAATATTCTAAAAAATGCAGAAAATTATTTCCTCATTAATAATTCTTATTTTATTTATTGGCTGCCGGCCGCCGCATCGTATTTCTGAAATGAAAGTAAATGGCGCAACAGGTTTTCCCAGATGGTTAAGTTCCAACGGCTACTCCACCGACCAAACTTCCGGTATTGTTTATATTGGACTTGATAACAAAAAGAACAAAATTTTTTTACTTGCCGATGATACCGGTAAACTACATCATCTTAAATTTGTAAATGATACGGGGATAGTACTTAAACCGGTTTATTTTAATAAGACGGTGGAAGAGTTTCTTGCCAAATTTCCGAAGAAAGATTTTGAGGAGATAACACTGGATAAACAGAACGGCAACGTTTATCTGTCGATAGAAGGAAACGGCAAAGATTTTAAAAAATACGCGGGCATTTATAAAATTACGTTTAAAGATGGTAGCCTCTTTTCCGATTCTTTAACCGGCATAGAAAAATTAAATTTTTTCCCCGAATCGCTTTTTCAAAAATACCTGGAAAACAATATAGGGTATGAAGGGCTTACAGTTGATTCAAAATATTTTTACCTGGGGCTTGAAGGATTTGTTAATAAAGGCGTTTTTGCAGACAGCACATTTATTTTTATCGCCGATAAAAATTCTCATAAAATTATTAAGACCATTAGCACAAAACCTTTCGGCATTGCTACTGTATGCGGCCTTTATTCAGATTCGGATGGATCTTTATACGGTATCGACCGGAACGACAGGAAATTATTCCACATACAATTAGATGAGAACCTTGAACTCATGTCTATAGACACTGCGAATATAAACTCAAGCATACCATTTTATCCGTCTTTTTCATATGTTGCCAGCCTTGAATCGGTGACCAAAGATGAAAGCGGAAATATTTATCTTGTTGATGACCCGTGGAAAAATTATTTTATTCCTTCAAATGAAATTTTAAAAAAATTGGATCCGGCTACAGTTCAAAATTTTAAGAACTTTATTCCGGTAATTTATAAGTTTAAAGAAAAAATAAATTAAAGGAGTTCAAAATTGCAAGACGTTATAAGCTACATAAAAGATAACCAGCAAAATTATATTGAAGAGTTGAAAGACTTTTTAAGAATACCGAGCATAAGCACTTTGCCCGAGAACAAAGATGATATAAACCGTTGCGCTAATTTTGTAGCCGATAAATTACGTAACGCCGGCATGAGCCGGGTTGAAGTAATTCAAACCGAAGGGCATCCTCTTGTTTACAGTGAATGGCTTGGCGCTCCCGGTAAGCCAACAGTGCTTGTTTACGGGCATTATGACGTTCAGCCGGTTGACCCCATTGAACTTTGGGAAAATCAGCCATTTGATCCGGTTGTTAAAGACGGTAAAATATTTGCCCGCGGCGCTACAGATGACAAAGGACAAATGTATATGCATATTAAAAGTATTGAAGCGTTTTTTAAAACTGAGGGAAGTCTTCCACTAAACGTGAAATTTATAATTGAAGGCGAGGAAGAAATCGGAAGCGAAAGTCTTGAATCGTTTATTAATAATAACACCGATTTGCTTAAGTGCGATACCGTTCTTGTTTCAGATACCGCGCTTTACGACGAAGGTATACCCACGCTTACATACGGTTTGCGCGGACTTTCATATCTTGAAGTTGAAGTAACAGGCCCCAACAGGGATCTTCACTCGGGAACATTCGGCGGCGGTGTAGGTAACCCGGTAAATATTTTGGCGGGAATGATTGCCAAACTTCACGATAAAAATGGAAAGATTACGATTCCTCATTTTTATGACGACGTTTTGAAATTAACAAAAAAGGAGCGAGATAATTTTAAATCCTTAAAATTTTCCGATAAGAAATTCGCTAAGGAACTTGGCGTTGCGGCTCTTGAAGGCGAAAGCGGTTTTACAACTTTGGAAAGATTATGGGCGCGCCCCACTTTAGATTGTAACGGCATAATAGGCGGCTTTACTGGTAAAGGAGCGAAAACAGTAATTGCCTCAAAAGCTTCGGCCAAGGTTAGCATGCGCCTTGTTCCTAATCAGGACCCGAAAAAAATCTCAAAGCTATTTACAAAATATTTCAAAAGCCTGGCTCCTAAATCCGTAAAAGTTCAGGTTACTGACCTTCACGGCGCATTGCCGGCTTTAACACCGCTTGATAACCCCGCAACCGTGGCCGCATCAGTGGCGATGGAAAAAGCTTTCGACAAAAAAATAGTTTATATGAGAGAAGGTGGTTCTGTACCGATTGTTACTGTCTTCTCAAAAAAATTGAAAGCACCGGTTGTTTTAATGGGATTAGGATTGAATACAGAAAATTTACATTCTCCGAACGAGCATTTTAATCTAACCCATTTTCAATTAGGTATTATGAGTTCGGCTTATTTCATAAAAGAATTTTCAACGAAATAATGTTTTATTCTGAGATTGATAACAAAATTTATTGTGAATTCAATTGTTAAAAATTCTTAGCCATGTTTATTAAAGCCATTTTCGTATTATTAATTATGAAAATGGCTTAATAATTAAAAATAAACACGCGGCATAATAATTGTGAAAACTAATAAAATCGCATTATGTATTTGTTATGGTAGATTATAATTTTCAT
>DAIERC010000138.1 GCA_027347125.1 Ignavibacteriales bacterium | reverse complement strand
TTAAACTCATACCAGCGGTACCCTATTCTATCCGATAATTTATCCGCAACATTTTTATCTAGAAGCAAGCTTACTTCTACGGTATAAAGGTTGGGCGAATCAGGCGACCATAGCTGTGGTTGTTTAATATCCCCGAAATTTAGTGTTAAATTATTTTCCCCTTTTACAAGATTGCTTGCGATTTCAGTTTTCTCAACTAGCTTTCCTTTCGGATCAAATAACCTTGCTTCCAGAACCGCTTTCAAATTATCGCCGCAATTGATAACAGCCTCAACGCTTGTTTTAGCCGAAGCTGCACTTACCTGTGGAGTGCTGATTTTAATTTTTTGCAAATAATTTTTGGGAACTACTTTTAACCAAACGTTACGGGTTATTCCGCCGTTAATAGCAAAGTCGGATTTTTGCGAAGGTATTATATTCGGATTGTATGAATTATCCACCCGTACTTTAATATCATTTACCCGGCCTTCTTTTACAAAAGGAGTTATATCAATTTCAAAACCCACATAGCCGCCAATATGTTCGCCGGCGAATTCATTATTAACGTACACCCTGCTGGTTATATTAGCACCTTCAAAATAAAGAATCAAATTTTGGTTGCTGCTTAACTTGGGAACGTAAATATTTTTTTGAAACCAGCTTGCGTCTCTTCTATAACCGGGTTCGTTGTCAACAACATCAAACGCATTCCACGTATAAGGAAGGTTCAGCTTCCTCCATTTTGCTTCCGTGGTGTAAAGTTGATTAACAGCAGAAATATTATCTTCCAGGTAAAACCAATTTTTATCCAGGTTATATACTTTTCTACCTTTTACATCTTTTATAAAATTTTCCCGGTTGTTTCTCTCCCATTCTTTTTCCAGCAGTTCAATAAAATAATAATCGCCGCACGGAAATGATTCATCAACGCCCCAATTCTTGTTAAAATTATAAACGGTATGAAGTAGTATTCCTTCTTCAACCGGTCTTTTGCTTTTAGTAAAAAGATATTTTGATTGTAAAGAATTGGAAATCTCCGCGGCGTAATTAGCGTATTTCTTAACATCGTTTTTATTTTTTGAAAGGTCAGAAATCAAGTACATTCCCGAGGCTGCGATAGCCCCGGCAGAAGCATCACGCACTACATTGGCGCCGGATAAGTTAAGATCCCAACACGGAACCATATCGTTCGGCAACTGAGCTACAAAATAATCCGCCATTTTTTGAGCGATATTTAAAAATCTTTTATCGTGAGTATACTTGTAAGCGTTTGCAAACCCGTAAACGCCCCACGCCTCGCCTCTTGCCCAGGTAGATTCATCACTTGAGCCTTGATGAGTTTTCTTTTTAATTACCTTACCGGTAGCAGGATCAAATTCAATTACATGGTAAGAAGAATAATCGCTTCTTATACTTTGGCGCATCGTGGTAATGGCGTGTCTATAAGCTGCCTCATAAAATGAATAATCGCCCGTAACTTCATAAGCCCAGAATAACAGTTCAAGATTCATCATCGAATCTATAATCATCAAACCTTCTCTGTCGGGTGTACCGAGTTTTCCCCAGGCTCTGATAAAATTACCGTTCTTATTAAATCTTTTGAGAAGCATGCGGGCCGCCTTTAATGCGGCGTCTTTATATTTTGCATCGTTGGTTATTTCATAGGCCTTAACGCATGAAGGCACGAAGATAAAACCAAGATCGTGAGTATTATCCAGCTCCGCATATTGCAAAAGCTGGTCGGCGTGTTTAATGGCTCTTTCTTTAAGCTGTTCATCGTTTGTCATCCGGTACATATACCATAGTTCGCCGCCTGTAAAGCCCGCGAACCAATTTGGTTGATCAGAACATTTCCATTTTCCGTTAACGGTATATTCAGGGAAACGGCCGTTTATCGAATCGTCTGCCTGGACTAATTGTTTTTTTATAACTTTAAGCAAGCTGTCGTTTTGTGCAAAAGCATTTGTGTAAATGCTAATCATTAAAACCGCGAATAAAACAATAAGTCGATTTATCTTCATTTATTTTTCACTTCTCATTAAAAAATTTTTGAATCGAAAACCTTCAACAAATTTTGAATTTTTAATTTACCCACAACACCGGCTGCCTGATCGGGAAATTTCTGATTGCCTCTTCCACTTTCGGATCAGGGTTTAATTTCTTCCAGAGAGTTATATATTTATTCTCATTAAAATGAATTCCGCAAAAGAGCAGGCTTACCTGCCTAACAGGCCAAACATCAAAATACATTACATCTTTCTGATAAGGCCATTTCGATTTATCTGCGAGATAAGGGTATAAAAATTTTATACCCGAGCCGATATTCCTTCCGTCTTTGGTGCTGTAATTCCATAGGTCATTATTTTTATCGGAAAGGATTTCACAAACCATTGTCATCATATCCATATTAAAAATTGAATAACCGTAAGGTTTGGTTCTGGCAAGTTCTTTTGGAAAGCTGCCGTTAGAATCCATTTGAGTCGGAAGTAAAACATTTTTATAAAAATTACGACATGAATTAATTTCAGTTGTATCGTTTACAAGTTTGGCAAATTCGGCAACTTGCATAGCCCAGCAAGTACTGTGATTATTTCCGTTATTCATTTCATCTTTACCGAACTTACTTGTAGTAAGCCAATACAAGTATTTTGTAAACCAATCTTTAATTGCATTCGCATCTTTAGGATTAAGGTATCCCATTTTTTCAAGTACATAAACTGATTGTGCAACTTCTACCAGGTGAATTGTATCTATAATGCCGATTCCTCTTCCGGTTACAACACCTTTTATGGCCTGCGCATGTTCAAGGTTTGGATTCATCATTGTTTTTTCATTTACAAACCACGCAAGAAGATGGCGCAAAGCCGCGTCTGCATATTTTTTTTCGTGCGTTATTTTATAAGCCGCAGTAAGCGCGGCAACCTGAACGCTCATGTTTCTTAAAGCAAGCCTGTGCTTTTCAAAATTTTGGGGATTGGATAATCCGTCTTTCCGGATATATGGGCCATCAGGATTTTTCGGGTCGGGCCACCAATAATCGCCTTCGGAAAAATAATCATGCAGTCCGCCCGCACTTCTTTTAGAACTAAATGCGGTAATAGTAACAGGTTTATAATTAAGATATATGTTTGCGGCTTTTAATATCCGCTGCCGGTCAATCTTTGCAACATTTACGTTTACTTGACTATTTGTTTTTACCTGCGCATCAGCCTTTTTAATTTGGGGACAAAGGACAAATATTATAAGCACAGACCATAAAAATATTTTTCCACTCATTTTCATTATATTATTTTTCTTTTGAAATTATTCTTACCCATTATTCTTTTCTGTCTTATTTATTTCATCAAAATCATTTTGCACGTTTGTACAAAACTGCCGGCTCTTAATAAATAAAAATATACTCCGCTGGATAGTTTGCTTGCATCAAAGTTTACTGTGTATGTACCGCTATTCTTATATTCATTAATAAGTGTACTTACAAGATTGCCAAGTACGTCATAAACCTTTAATGTTACATTGCTGCCTGCTGAAAGTTGGTAGCTGATAGCCGTACTTGGATTAAAAGGATTCGGATAATTCTGGTATATTTTAACACCAGCCGGTAAAGATGAATTCCTGGCCGTTTCAACTTTTGTTATTGTTCCCAATCTTTCATTTAATTGGGCTAAATAAAGCGAACCGGGATTTAATCCTTCGGTATTTGTTCCTTCAAGGTATCCTTGAGGCTGGTTAAACGGGGCGGGCGGCTTCGTTCCCGAAACGTTGCCTATACAACCGACAGCATAATTTTGCGCCGTAGGAGGTTTCTGAATAATTATACTGCTCATTCCGGTGTTACAATTCCATGCTACGGAATGAACCGCTGCCCAGCCGTGCCCGGAGCCGTAATCCCCGCGGTTATATAGTCCCAGCACGTAACTGCTTAAACTTACGTTTGTATTAATGTCTTTATAATTATCATATAACAAACCTTGCGACCACATCCGGTGACCTTCACTCGAATTTTCGGATTCATCAGAAGTGCAATTGTAAAAAACAATTCCCGAAACCGTGCTTGTTCCGTTTGATACGCATGCATGGCGGGCATAACGCGCATAACAATTACTAAAAAGTATTAACTGCGAGGCTACGTAGGTATTAAAATTATAACGCCGTTCACCGGTAATAATGCTGATAGGATCAAGAGCGCTGCACGAATCAATTGTTACGCGGGTAGCAACCGAAGTTTTGAATCCGGATTGTACAAAATGCAAAGTCGTACAATGTTTAACCCAGGCGTCTTCAATCTTTCCAAGCCAAATAGCGTCCTGGGCATGATTTCTTTCATTGCCGTTTTTAGCCGGTGAATCGTTGAATGGGTTGTTAATATCAACACGTAAATTTTCTATACCGATATTAGTAAGGATACCGCTCCGGTTTGTTTTATATATGTAAGACTGGGAGCGCGAACGAACCAAGGTATTAAAAATCGGTGCATCAATAGTAATCGTATTACCGTTGATGGCGGTAATAAATCTGTTGAACTTTATTGTAAGATCGCTTTTTCCCCAATAAGAGGTTACGCCGGTATCGTTTGGAACTCCTCCATAATTCACAGCGCGCAGCCACGCTGTTGATTTCGGGTGAACGACAACTATATTATCGCCAACAGAAAACGGGCTTGCGTCCGCAACTTGAAATATTTTATCTCCAACGTAAACCGTATCGGTTGTGATATTAACATTTGATGTTGATGCACCCGACCAAGCCGAACTATTTGACCCGGAGTTACCTCCGCCAGCTACTAAAACGGCAGGCTGACTTAAGCTGTCGCCCGTTGCGAAAATAACCGTGTTGGTTAATGTATCAGCCCCCTCGCCTTCGCCGCGCAAAACGATTCCGGAACCATTTAAATATATCGTACCCGAAACTCTGTAATATCCGGCTTTCAGTAATAAGGCTCCTCGGAATCCGTCTGCGCCGATGCTTCTTGCACTTACACGATTAATTGCGGCCTGAATATTTGCAGTGTTATCGCCCGCAACGGGGCTAACAGAATCCACCGCCGGCACAAATGGAATGGGCGTTGTCCCGTTCTTATAACCGGCATAACTAAAATCCGGAATTTTATTTCCTTCGGTGTCTGTTTTGTACACCAGTTTTCCGTTTTGATCATAATGAACAACTTCCGATTGCCATGTAGTTTGGGAAAAGGAATAAGTTGTTAA
>DAIERC010000133.1 GCA_027347125.1 Ignavibacteriales bacterium | reverse complement strand
GGAAGTATATTCTAACGCACTTCCTTCAGTTCCATCTCATGCATCCATTGGCAGATTGAGAGGGGATAATATTTCATGAAATTTCTCTATATCTGTCTTGTTGTATTGAACGTGCAAAATATATCATTGTGTTCATTGGATTTTGTTCTTATTGTCGGAAACAAGAAATAACCACGCCAAGAATATAGGCGGGCATGCCGCACTAAAGGCTGGCAGGTTTAAGTGATGCTTAAATTTTCTATAATGCTTAAGTTGGAAAGAGACTTTTGTTAAATTTAAAAATTGGCAGTAGTTTCTGGCAAGAACGGTTAACAAAATAGGGGTGATCGATGGTTAAAGTTATATTCTTCTTTATTTTAATGATCCCGGCGGGAATGTCTCAAACGAAAGTTGTTAAGATAATTGATCCCGGAGGCACCGGCGATTATATTTCTCTTCAAGAATGGGCTAAGGCAAGGGCAGGAGATATTACCGCAAATGGAAGAAATACAATAGAGATAGCTAAATGTATTTGTACGAACGGCAAACCGGATAGCATTGCAAATTTAGGAACGCTTTTTAAGACCGACGCGGCTCATTATGTAAAGATTTATGCGGATTCATTATATAGGCACAAAGGTGTTTATCCCGCCTCAGGCAGCCATATATACAGGATTGAAGCTACGCCTTCAATTTCATCTTTACTTCAAGTTACAACATCCAAAGTAATAATTGAAGGGATATGTTTTAATGACAGCCTGGGGCAGGGAAATTGCATTACTTTAACCGATTGTGATGCAGGCGGGTATGTGAGTGGATGTTTATTAAAAAGAATAAAGACTTCTGCAGATGAACACGGTAACGGAATAAGAGTTGACGCTGTTACCAAATATTCCAAGTATTATATAAATAATAATATTATTTATGGCTTCAATAATGATAGTCTGTTTACACCCGGTAATTGCGGAATATTGACTTATCCGACCGGGGATTCTATGACGGTATATATAGACAATAATACGATATATAATTGTAAATATGGTATCTGGAATCGCGGCGGCGAGGATACTTATAAAACTTCATGGGCGACCGTAAGGAATAATCTTGTGCAAAACCCGGCACCTATTATGAACTCCGCTGATTTTAATGATCAAGCTCAATACACAAGGGCCAGCAGCAATAATATATCGCTGCCGGCTTCAACCCCTATAAACACAGTTTTGATACCTAACAGTTCTTTTGAAAACGGAACAACGTTTCCATTTATTCCTGATTCATCGTACGCATGCCTTGAGGGTTATCCGGCTCATAGCGGATCTTATTGTTTCTCTGTTAACAAGAACTGGGCGCCTATTGATCTTTATACCGCATGTATAACAGGATTGGCGCAAAACACTGATTATACCTTTTCCTTTTATAATGCTTATGGCGGCGGCGATGTTTTTACGGTATATCTTACCAACGCAACCGGCGAACAATTAGGTAATTGTGTAATTACTACTACCAATAGTACTTACATTAAACAGAGTATAAAATTTAATTCAGATATTAATACTGCCTTTGTTATTCATATAACTAATAGCGACAGCAGCTGGGGAAAATGTTATATTGATGATCTTCAATTATATACCGGAGATTCTACTTGCGGGAATGCATACTTTGAAAATGTAAGCGGCAACAATTTCCATTTAAAGAGCACAGGTGTTTTGGCAATAGGTCAGGGGTTAAATTTATCGGCGGACGCGAACGACCCTTTTAATGATGATATAGATTATGGTACAAGGCTAGGCGCCTGGGATATAGGTGCAGATCAATACAATGCCGGCAATACAGTTGACACAACAATTAGTAATATGCCGGGTTTACCCACGTTATTATTTCCGGACGGTAGTTCAAACATACCGGACACAGCATCTTCAATATTATTTACCTGGAAGCGCGTATTATTTGTAAGCTCATATGAATTTCAGATTGCACCCGATAACAAATTTAAGACAATACTTATAGACACAGCGGGGATAACAGATACTATGTTTATATATTATCCTAATCATTTACCGTCAACATTTTATTGGAGAGTGCGGTGCAGTAATTTAGTAGGCACAGGCTTATGGTCGGTTCCCATGGCGGTATCTTTAATTACCGGAATAAACACAAAAAATAAAAACACACCAATTGTTTATGAATTATGTCAGAACTATCCCAATCCTTTTAATCCTTCTACAATAATCAACTATCAATTAGCAGTTAGCGGTAAGGTAGTGTTAAAAGTATACGATATGCTCGGCAGGGAATTGATAACTCTTATAGACGAAAACCAGAATGAAGGAAGTCATAGTGTTCAGCTATCGGCAAACAGCTATCATCTTTCAAGCGGCGTATATTATTACCAGTTGAGGACACGCAGTTTTGTTCAGGTGAAGAAGATGTTGTTACTTAAATAACGGTGAAATATAGCGACAGTGCCCGCGGGTAAAATTAATAGCTTCTTTAAGCAAAATTAGTTAGTTTAATACCGATTGAATGTTGTACCCAGCTGCAATTCAAAAAGGGAACCGCTGTTACTTATTAAAAAACTAGACTTATACGTGGCACTAAGTAGTTAGTTGAAACTAATCTTCTAATAAAAAGAAGAGAATATAAATGATTAAAAATATTTTTCGCATAAATATATTTAGTCTGATATTTTTTAATGTTTTATATTCTCAAATGATAATTGATGTTGAAGTTAATAAAAATTACGGCGGCAAGAATTATATTACGTTTCCAAAGCCTGTTCTTCAACGCATGATTGACGTAAAACAACAGGTATAGCGGTTAAGCCGTTGGGCGCTGTTAATACTTCTTTTTTCGCGATGGAAAATAATACACCGGACACTCAAATTAAGTTACATTTTAACCTTCTGACCGGTAATCCGGAAATTGGCGAACAAAATTTAAACGGAGCGTAAGTTATGAAACTTATTTTATTAAACAGTAAAGGAAGCACGCACATGCAAATCATCGCTATAATATTTTTTCTTAGCTTAATATTTGCTGCGGGAATTGTTTTTGCCGGTACCGTTGAATTTGAAGGGCAGACTGACGTAGGTAAAATTAAAATTCCAGGATCGGTAAAATATGACCCTGAAAATAATACATACCGAATAACCGGCAGCGGCGAAAATATGTGGGGAACTGAAGACGCGTTTTATTATGTGTGGAAAAAAGCTGAAGGAGATTTAACACTTAAAATAGATGTGGAGTGGATTGGAAAGGGAAAACAACTTCACAGGAAAGCCGGCTGGATGGTTCGCGCAGGTCTGGAAAACGATGATCCGTATGTTGACGCCGTAATACACGGCGACGGATTAATTTCCATGCAATATAGAATAACAAAGGGCGGAACAACCTATGAAGTTCAATCGCCGTTAAAAGCTCCGGCAACATTACTGCTGGAAAGAACAGGCGACCAGTTTACGCTTACAATTACAAAAGACGGGCATGTTTATCCGGTTGGTACAATCACCGTAGAGTTAAAAGGACAATTATACGCGGGGCTTGCGGTATGCTCGCACGATTCTACAACATCGGAAACAGCTATACTTTCTAACGTAAACTTTGCCCAAAGTAATATACCGGCCGACAAGCGTGTTGTTGAAAGTACACTTGAAATAATTAATATAGAATCGGGCGCACGGCAAATTGTAAGACGCGCAAAAGAACATTTTGAAGCGCCTAATTGGAGCAGAGACGGCAACACGCTTTTTTATAACAGCGGCGGTAAGATTTATATTCTACCGGTAAAAGGCGGAGCGCCGGAATTAATAAACACCGGTTTAGCCGATAGATGCAATAACGATCACGGGCTTTCACCCGACGGAAAAGAACTAGTGATCAGCAATCACGGCAAGGACGGGAAATCATTAATTTATATTCTGCCAAGCAAAGGCGGTGATCCGCGCCTTGTTAC
>DAIERC010000100.1 GCA_027347125.1 Ignavibacteriales bacterium | reverse complement strand
TCCAATTCATCAATGCAGCTAAGCGCTTTAATCGCTACTTTTATAGAGATGGCACAAACCTCGGAGCTGAGCCAGAACAATTTCAGTAAAACCGCGCTGAGAACTTTTAAGGAATTTAACGAAAATTATTTCGAAGAACTTGAAAACTCTGTTGAAGAATTTATTGAAAAATACAATCTCAAAGAATCGCCTCAAATAAAATTTAATCAACTAAAACAAATACTTGAAAAGGAATTTGGTTATTCAATAAACGATTCTTCATTAAATAACTACCATGAGCTTGACGAACTGCGCGCCGTAGTTATTAAAAAAAGGAATTTGCTGCTTAACAGTAAATTATCAGACGCTCAAAAAATTTTTGTTGCCGGTAAAGAACTTGCTTACAATTTCCTCGGCATAAAAGACAGAAGTTATATTCATTCAAGCTTAAAGTTAAATACATTTGACCATCTTCTTAATAATTTCAAAGCTTCTTATTTTTCAACCGCGCTGATATTAAACGAAGCTATTTTCATCGGGGATTTGAAACAATTTTTCAAAACTAGAAAATGGGACGCCGGACGTTTTTTAAAATTACTCAATAAATATAACTGTACTACCGAAATGTTTTTTCAAAGGATAACCAACCTTTCATCCAAGCATTTCGGGTTGAATAAATTAATGTTTCTCAGATTCAATCACGAGATAGGCTCAAACGAATACCGCCTTTCAAACGAGCTTAGACTAAATACAAGACGCAACCCCGGCGCTAATCAATTAAACGAACATTTCTGCAGGCGCTGGGTATCTTTTGAAACATTGAACAATTATGAATCGGCGTTAAAAAAAGAAAAAAAATTCGGCGGGAGAATTGTTAATATACACCGTTCCAAATTTTATGAATCGAATGATGAATATATTTGTATATCGGTAGGTCAACGGGGAAATTTATCAACAAATAACATCTCAAGTATAACCATCGGATTCCAGATTGATGACGTGCTGCGGCAAAAAATTAATTTTATTGACGACCCGGATATCACGGTATCAATTGTAAACGATACATGTGAAAGATGCAGAATATCCGGCTGCAAAGAAAGAGTAGCACTGCCGTTATCAGCGGAACGAATAGAGAAGTACGCCCGCCTGGAAATCGCTTTACAAAAGCTGACTAACGATTATAAAGAGTAAAAATTCAAAAGCGTAAATATTTATACTTTAATGTTGACGGTATTTAAGTTAACATGAAAAAAAATCTTTCGTATCTCAAAACTTCCTTCCGTAATAACATACAATAAGTTATTTTTGAATGTAAAGGAATTAATAATTTAACTTGTAACCTTAACACGGGAATAATTTATATGTTTGAAAGCATAAACAGTACAGCCAAAGAATTTGATGTTTTAGGATTGGGAGAAGTTCTGCTGAGACTTTCGCCTCCTAACAAAGAAAGAATTTTAAGCGGCGAAACTTTTGAAAAGAAAGCCGGCGGCGCGGAGTTAAATGTTGTATCGGGAGTATCTTTGCTGGGCCTTCGCACCGGTATAATTACAAAACTTCCGGCAAATGAAATCGGCAAATATATAAAAAATAAAATCAGGTTTACAGGAGTAAGCGACGACTATATTATTTACGACCAGCGAAAAGAAGCTAGGCTTGCCATTTATTATTATGAAAGCGGTGCGGCGCCCAGAAAACCTGTGGTTGTTTACGACAGAAGCAATTCATCTTTTACTACATTAAAAATCTCGGAATTAAATAACGACGTTTTTAAAAAATCAAAAATTTTTCATGTGAGCGGAATATCTATGGCTTTAGATAAAGCGCTGTGCCGTGAAGTAAAAGAAATGATAAGAAACTTTAAAGACAATAACACACTAATTTCATTCGATGTAAATTACCGGTCAACGCTCTGGAAAGAAGAAGAAGCAAGAAGCAAAATAACCGAAATTCTTCCATTAGTTGATATCCTTTTTATTTCGGAAGAAACATCAAGGAAGATGTTTCATAAGCAAGGTACAATTGAAGAGATTATGAAAAGTTATTCTGAAGAGTATGGTTGTAAATTAGTGGCTACCACCCAAAGAACGGTTTTAAGCCCCACAAAACATACGTGGAGTTCGATAATCTTTTCCGGTAAAGAAAATAAATTTTATAATGAAGAACCGTACAAAGATATCGAGGTTGTAGACCGTATCGGGAGCGGCGACGCGTATTTGGCAGGAGTATTATTCGGGCTTCTTAAATTTAACCTTGTGGAAAAAGCTCTCGAATTCGGCAACGCCATGGCCGCAATTAAAAATACAATACCGGGCGATATGCCGGTAAGCGATTACCAGGAAATACTGCGGGTTATAAACGATCATAAGAATAAAAATGACAGTGAGATGATAAGATAATTTTGTTATGCACGAGATCACTACAAATTACGCTAGGCTGACTTTACTAGACGAGGTTAAATTTCCTCAATATATTAACGCCGGTATTTCTACCGGTGTTAATATACATAACAACCGATTGACTACCCCAGTAAAAATACAACCCGTAAAAATTATTTTACCAGCATCATTTTTTTTGTGATAACCTCTTTGCCGGCAACCAGGCGGTACAAATAAATTCCGGAGGCTAAACTGTTCCCCGCCGCGTCGGCGTTAAACACGGCCTGATAATTTCCGGCACTTTTATAATTGTTAACAAGTGTGGTAACCGTATTTCCCAAAATATCATATACTTTTAATGTTACCATGCCTGATTCCGGAACGGAATATTTAATTACGGTAGAAGGATTAAACGGGTTAGGATAATTTTGCGAAAGGCTAAATTCTTTTGGCCCTGAGTTATTCAAATCGCTTACTCCGGCAACTGTTTTAAACACAAGTCCGGCATTTGCGTATAAGTATGCCTGGCCGGATGGTATATCGATGTTAG
>DAIERC010000079.1 GCA_027347125.1 Ignavibacteriales bacterium | reverse complement strand
TTCAATTATGGTTTTTACGTTGTCTTTTTTACTTGCTTTTTTTATCAGTCTTTTAATTTCCGCAGCTTCGTTTTTTGAAACCTGGTTTAATGAATAAATTAAAGGCAGGGTTATTTTCTTCTCCTTGATGTCGCCTCCGACGGGCTTGCCGATAGTGCTGAACGAACCTTCGTAATCCAATACGTCGTCTCTTATCTGAAAAGCGATTCCTATTGCTTCACCGAATTTTTTCATTGCCTCATGATGCTCAGTATTATTCGATGCACTTTGTGCGCCGATCTGGCAGCATGTTTCAAGCAGCGACGCAGTTTTATCTGAAATTATTCTGAAGTAAGTGGGCTCGTCAATATCAAGCTTCCTTGTTTTTTTTATCTGAAGCAATTCTCCTTCGGACATTCTCTTAACCGTGTTGGTAATTACTTCAAGAAAGTCGTAATCCTTCCCGTCAACGGCAATCATCAGCCCGCGCGCCAAAAGATAGTCGCCCATCAAAACTGCAACTTTGTTTTTAAATAACGCGTTGATAGACCAGAAGCCCCTTCTCTTATCAGCGTTGTCAACTACATCATCATGAACCAATGTGGCCGTATGCAAGAGCTCAACAAGTACCGCACCTCTGTAAGTTCGTTCAGTAACCCCTCCGGAAATTTTTGCCGCCAGTAATACAAGCAAGGGGCGTATCTTCTTCCCTTTTTGCCTAATTATATACCTGGCAATTAAATCAACAAGCTTGTTATCTGATTTAACCGACTGTTTAAATAGTTCTTCGAACTTTTCAAGTTCGGATTTTATAGGAAGACTGATTTCCGATAAATTATTCTTACTCAAGATTTCCTAATTGATAATTTTGAAATAATTATACTAATTTCATACAACAAGAACAGCGGTATGGCAAGTATTATTTGAGAGACCGGATCAGTACCCGGTGTTAAGAATGCCGATGCTATAAAGATGATAACAATGGCGTGCCTTCTGTACTTAGACATAAATTTTGGCGTCAAAATGCCCAGCTTGGTAAGGAAGAATGAAATCATCGGCAATTCAAAAACAAGCCCGGAGCCAAGCATAATGCTTATGATGATTGACATGTACTCGTCAATTGCAAAAACATTTTTAATTTGCTCCGACCCGAATTGAGCAGCAAATTTAAGCGATAAAGGAAGCATAACATAATACGCAAAAACTATTCCTATTAAGAAGCATAGCGTAGAAAATGCCGCTATTGAAGTAATGTATTTTCGTTCCTTTTTCTTTAATGCCGGGGCTATAAATCTCCAGAATTGGTAAAAGATATTCGGAAGGCTTATTATAACACCGCCAACAACCGCCACTTCAAAAAACAACATCAATTGCCCGAACGGTTTTAAATTCTGAAGTTGAACTCCGGCGTGTTTTGCCGGGAGTAAGAGAACCTGATTAACCAGAAAATCCACGAATATCCAGCAGATTATAGTACCTATTACCAGACCGATTAAGGAATAAATAACCCGCCACCTTAATTCTTCAAGGTGTTCGAGGAACGTCATTTCCATTTCGCCTTCTTCTTCAGAATTTTCTGTTGTAGTTAAATCTTCCATTGCCACTTTATTTTATGCTGTTATTTTAATTCTGAATATAACGGAAAGTTTGAACATAAGTCTATAACTTCACTTTTTATTTGTGAAAGTTTCTCTTCGTTATCGATGTTATTTATTGTTTTATTAATCAGTTCAGCTATCCGGTGCATTTCGTTTTCTTTCATACCTCTTGTGGTAGCAGCCGGGGTTCCTATTCTTATACCGCTTGTAACAAACGGGCTTCGTTGATCGAAAGGCACCATATTTTTATTTACAGTTATACCGGCAAGGCCTAAAGCTATTTCAGATTGTTTACCGGTAACATTTTTATTTGTCAAATCAATTAACATCAAATGATTGTCGGTGCCGCCGGAAATAATATCAAACCCGAATTCCGACATCTTTGAAGCAAGCGCGCGTGCGTTCTTAATAATTTGTTCGGCATATAATTTAAAGGAATCATCCAGCGCCTCGCCGAAGGCAACTGCTTTTGCCATAATTATGTGCATCAAAGGACCGCCCTGGATGCCGGGCATTACCATACCATCTAAAAGTTCAGACATCATTTTTAGTCTGTCGCCTTTAGGTGTCTTAATTCCAAAAGGATTTTCCTTATCCTTACCCATCAAAATAATTCCGCCCCTTGGGCCTCGTAATGTTTTGTGGGTTGTAGAAGTAACAACATCGCAATAAGGCAGCGGATTATTCAAAAGACCTTTAGCAATTAGACCGGCAGGATGCGCCATATCGCACATTAGCAACGCGCCGACTTTATCCGCAATCTCTCTAAACTTTGCGTAATCCCAA
>DAIERC010000065.1 GCA_027347125.1 Ignavibacteriales bacterium | reverse complement strand
GGGGGAAATTTTAATATTTCATTATGTAAAATGTGTAAAAAATCAGATTCGTTGTTTATTAAAATAAAGAGGGAAACATAATAACTGTATACTTATGGAAAACAATAAAATTCAAAAAGTAAAAAAGATTCTTGTCGGTGGCGCTCGGGACCCCAAAGACAGCCATATTTTTCACAAGCTTTCGCTTATAGCTTTTCTTGCCTGGGTAGGCTTAGGCTCCGACGGTTTATCTTCATCATGCTACGGCCCACCAGAAGCGTTTAAAGCTTTACAGGGGCATCCATATCTTGGAATATTTGTTGCGCTCGGAACCGGAATTACTATCTTTATTATTGCTGCAAGCTATTCACATATAATAGAACTTTTTCCATCAGGCGGAGGCGGATATTTAGTAGCCAGCAAATTGCTTTCCCCAAAATGGGGCGTTGTTTCCGGAAGCGCGCTTCTTATAGATTATGTACTTACAATAACAATTTCAATTGCAAGCGGCGCCGACGCCATATTTAGTTTTTTACCTCACAATTGGTATGGTTACAAATTAGAGTTTGCTATATTTGGCGTTTTAGTTTTGCTTATTTTAAACCTCAGGGGAATTAAAGAAGCGGTTGTACCTTTGGTACCTGTCTTCTTGCTTTTTGTCGCTACACACTTGTTCGCCATTCTTTATGCAATAATTACTCATGCAGTTAAATTTCATGAAGTTTACAATGCAACCGGGCATGAGTTAACAAGATCATTTAATTCTCTTGGTATGTTCGGCGTTTTATTCCTGGTGATGAGAGCATACAGTATGGGAGCCGGTACATTTACGGGAATAGAGGCTGTAAGTAACGGCCTTCCTATTTTAAGGGAACCGAGAGTTGCTACCGCAAAGAGGACAATGCACTACATGGCATATTCTCTTGCAATTACGGTTATAGGATTAATGATCGCATATCTGCTTTTTAATGTCCAGGAACAGTCGGGGAAAACTTTAAATGCTATCCTGTTTCAAAATATGACCGCATCATGGAGCGGGCATACCGGAATAATTTTCGTTTGGGTCACATTATTGTCTGAAGCTATCTTGCTTTTTATTGCCGCACAAACGGGTTTTTTAGACGGCCCCAGAGTTTTGGCAAATATGGCTCTCGATAGATGGTTCCCGACAAGGTTCGCTATGCTAAGCGACAGGCTTGTTACACAGAATGGTATCCTTTTAATGGGGGTAGCGTCTCTCTTTATGATGTTGATATCAAGAGGCTCCGTTGATTTCTTAATAGTTTTATATAGTATCAATGTATTCATAACATTCAGCCTTTCCCAGCTTGGCATGGTAAAACATTGGTGGCAGGAAAGAAAAACAGAAAAAAAATGGATTAGAAAGTTATCCATTAATGGAGTCGGACTAATTTTAACCTCTTTTATTTTAATCTCGGTGTTGCTTATTAAATTTGAAGAAGGCGGCTGGTTAACTATTGTTATTACAAGCGGTCTAATATTATTTACACTATATATAAAAAATCATTATAACAAAACGTTTGATATGCTCAGAAGGCTTGATACTATTGTGGATTCCGTTGAAGCCTCAATTTACAACATAGACGGCGATGATGTAAAGAAACCGGAACCTGAATTTAATCCCAAAGCAAAAACAGCCGCAATTCTTGTTAACGGTTTTAACGGTTTAGGTTTGCATACACTTCTAAGTGTTTTCAGATTGTTCAGCGGGATGTATAAGAATTTTGTGTTTATACAGGTTGGCTCGGTTGATGCCGGTAATTTTAAAGGCGCCGATGAAATTGAAAATTTAGATACGCACATAAATATGGAAGCCAACAGGTATGTAAAATATATGAATGAACATGGCTATTATGCCGAAGCATTTACAAAAATAGGAACAGATGTAGTTGATGAAATAAATAACCTGGTTCCTGAGATAACCGCCAAGTTTCCTAACGTTGTGTTTTTCGGCGGGCAAATTGTTTTTCCCGAAGATTCATTTGTTACACGCTGGCTACATAATTACATCGTATTTGCCGTACAAAGAAAATTTTATAGGCAGGGCATTCCGTTTGTTATTTTACCGATTAGAGTCTAACTGAAGTTTAAGCTCAGGTTCAAGTTTAAGAATTATGCAGATAGATGCGGGTTACTTTTATATTAAATGATATTTCCCTGTATATAATAACTCATTTGTAAAAGCGCCTGCTCATTAAACTGGTTCGCCAATAATTGCATCCCAATCGGTAATCCTTCTGAGTTTTTTGCAACCGGAATATTAATGCCCGGTATACCTGCAAGATTCGCGGATGTTGTATAGATATCGCTTAAATACATTTCCAGCGGGTCGCTGGATTTTTCGCCGATCTTAAAGGCAACTGTAGGTGATGTGGGCGTTAGAATAAGATCAACTTCTTTGAAAGCTTTATCAAAATCTTCCTTTATAAATCGTCTTACCTTTTGTGCTTTCCTGTAATACGCATCGTAATATCCAGCTGAGAGAACATATGTGCCGAGCATAATTCTTCTTTTTACCTCGTTGCCGAACCCTTCCGAACGGGATGATTTGTACATCTCGATTAGAGATGCGCTGCTCTCCGATCTGTAACCGTATCTTGCGCCGTCGTATCGCGCTAAGTTTGACGATGCTTCGGCGGTTGTTAATATATAGTACGCCGCTATTGTATATTCGTTGTGAGGAAGATGGATTTCTTTAATCTCAAAACCGTCCGCTTCAAGTTTTTTAATTATATTCTCTAATGCTTCTTTTATTTCCGATGATAAGCCTTCGCCGAAATATTCTTTTGCTATTCCTATTTTAAGCTTAGTGCCGTTTAATGAAAGCAAGTTTGCAAGCGCAGGCACTTCGGCTTTTGATGAAGTGGAATCATTTTCATCGTTCCCTGAAATTACTTCCAGAACAAGCGCGGCATCTTCAACATTATTGGAGAATGGTCCGATTGTATCGAATGAAGATGCGAATGCTGTTAACCCGTACCTTGATACTCTTCCGTAAGTAGGCTTAACGCCGTAAACACCGCAAAACGCCGCCGGCTGTCTAATAGAACCGCCGGTGTCTGTACCAAGCGCAACGTCGCAAAGATTTGCCGCAACAGCAGCAGCCGAGCCGCCGCTGGAACCTCCTGGTACTCTGAAATTATCTATCGGGTTAAGCACCGGGCCGAAGGCCGAGTTTTCGTTTGAAGAACCCATTGCAAACTCGTCGCAGTTGGTTTTACCAATAATTACCGCGTCTTCAGCAATTAGTCTTTTTACTGCCGTAGCGGTGTAAATTGCTTTGAAATCTTTTAAAATATTCGAAGCGCATGTGGTCGGTTTATTTTCTATGGATAAAACATCTTTTATGCCGATGACCAAACCGGCAAGTTTGCCGTAATTACCGGACTCAATTTTTGCCTGAACTTTTTTTGCCTGCTCTAGCGCCTCTTCTTCAAAAACAAAATTAAACGCATTAAGATGTTTATTCTCATTTATCTTGTTTAGAAAAAATTTTAAGTTGTCAACCAGGGAAAGTTTTCCGGTTTTTAATAAATTAATTTTTCCCGAGTAGTTTTTATATGGCAGCAATTTTTTGTCCGTTGTTTTTACAAAATAATAAGAACCCGCTCCTTTAATAAAAGGGAGCGGGAAATTTAAAACTAAAAGACATTATAAAAGTTTTAACTCAACCTTTTGTGGAATCGGAAGAATTTTTATCATCTTCGTCATTGTCTCTTAAGGCCTTCTTAAACTCCCTAATACCTTTCCCCAGCCCCTGAGCCAAATCAGGTATTTTTTTTGATCCGAAAAGAACAACTATCACCAGGAATATAACTAATAATTTCCCGATGCTTAAATCTTCAAACATAATCTCATCTCCCAAAATATTTTATAGCTTTTTTAAGAGTTGATGTAATTATGCTTTGTGTTCTGTCTTGTTATCATTAGTACTAGGCATCTTAATATCTTCTTCAACGTCTCTTAAAGCCTTTTTGAACTCTCTAATACCTTTACCTAAACCCTGGGCCAAATCCGGAATTTTCTTTGAACCGAACAGGACAAGTACAACCAACAAAATTATAAGAAGTTCACCCATGCCAATATTGTCAAACATATTTTCACCTTTAAATTAACATTTTACTTCTTGGGGTTTTATAGAATTCAAGAATCTTGTTTGGGAGGTTTGTTCTTATCTTCTTCGGATTTTTTTTCATCTTTAGGATTCGATATATCATCCTGAACATCCCTAAGAGCTTTTTTGAATTCTCTAATACCTTTTCCAAGACCCTGTGCAAGATCGGGAATTTTTTTCGCACCGAATAAGACCAAAATCACAAGTAAAATTATTATAAGTTCGCCGCCGCCTATATTGTCAAACATTTTATCTTTTCCTAGTTTAATAAACTGCTAATAATTGAATTAAAAATTCCCTGTCCGTCGGTTTTGCCTAACGCCGGGTCGCAAGCCCGTTCCGGATGCGGCATCATTCCCAGTACGTTTCCTTGTTTGTTGATTATGCCGGCAATGTTCATAGTGGAGCCGTTCGGATTAAACTCTTCGCTTATCTCACCGCCTGGCGATGAGTATTTAAATACTATCTGATTATTGTTAACCAGTTCCTTCATAGTTTTATCGTCTGCAAAATAATTACCTTCGCCGTGGGCAATAGGTATTTTTAGTATTTTATTTTCTTCAAGCTGATTCGTAAAGTCGGTATTTCTGTTTTCAACCGAAAGGTAAACATCTTTACATACAAATTGAAGGGATTTATTTTTAATCATTACGCCGGGTAATAAACCGGCCTCTAGAAGAACCTGGAAGCCGTTGCAAATTCCGATAACACGGCCGCCTTTTTTTGCGAAGTCAATAACCGAATTCATAATAGGTGAAAACCTTGCAATTGCGCCGCAACGGAGGTAATCGCCGTAAGCAAATCCGCCGGGAAGAAGAATGACATCGCTGTTCTGCAAATCCTTTTCCTTATGCCATAAAAAGGTTGCTTCGGTTTTTAAAATTTTTTTCAACGCATAATACGCATCATGGTCGCAATTAGAGCCGGGGAAAACAACTACTCCAAACTTTGGTTTCATGCTACTTTTTCCAACGTGAATTCATAATCTTCCATTATCGGATTTGCAAGCAGTTTGCCGCAGTATTCGTTAACTTCTTTCTCGGCTGATTTTTTGTCATCGGTGTCAACGGTAAACTCAATATATTTACCGATTCTTGTATCCTTAATGTTATTTAACCCGAGATGCAGAGCTCCTTTTTCAACAGCTTTGCCCTGCGGGTCTAAAATTGAAGGACGTCTTTTTATTAATACTTTTGCTTTGAACAACCTTGTTCCCTTTAATTAAAATTTAAAAAGGATGAATTAGTTTATCAATTCTTTTTGGAATTAGCGTAAAAAAGATGCCGAAAAATACCAAATAGAATTATGAAAACAAATATAAAGAACAATGCCTTGCCAGATGTTATAAGTAAAATTACACCCGAGATTACAACAAAACCGAAATGGAACGGCTTTTCTTTTACGCCTGCCGTGGTAAACTTGGGAAGCGTTTCGTACCTTATTTTGCTAACCATAAGGTAAGAAAGAACCAGCACCAGCGGTATAATGAAATCAGCATACGGCGAAGGAAAACCTGCGCCTTTGTTGTAGTATGCAAGAACAAACGCGGCAATAGTAATTGCGGAAGAGGGGATAGGTAATCCTTTGAAATATGATTTATCAAAACCAACAAGCTGAACATTAAAGCGCGCCAATCTAAATCCGCCGGCTATCATTAATAATGAGCTTATAACAACCCCTACGGAATTAAACTGGTGAAGATAAGTTTGGTAAATTAAAAAAGCCGGTGCCAGGCCGAAGCTAACCAAATCCGATAGCGAATCAAGTTCAACGCCAAGCTCGCTGCTGGAATTTGTTAACCTGGCCATCATGCCGTCCAGGGCATCGAAAATGGAAGCGATTATTATCAACCATGCGGCGTAAATAAAATTATGCTGACTTGCATTAATAACCGAGAGAAAGCCGCAAAACATATTCATCGCGGTAAAAAGGTTGGGAATAATCGATGGTGTTAGTCTGGGTCGATTCATCTTTAATCAGCGTACTCAAAAAGTATTGATTCACCTGCCGTAACATTATCGCCCGCTTTAGTTTTTTCGTGCCAGTTATATGGTACAACAACATCAACCCTGCTGCCGAATTTTATCATACCGAACCTATCGCCAATGTTTACACTGTCGCCCAATTTTATTTCGTAAATAATTCGTCTTGCAATAAAGCCGGCCACCTGTGTAAAAAAAACTTTTCCGTGTTTGCTCATAATTCCGAATTCCGCTCTTTCGTTTTTTTCGGATGCTTTATCTTCGAACGCGGCAACATATTCGCCTTTGTGGTATTGAAGATAATCAACTTTGCCCGAAATCGGGATCCTGTTTACATGAACATTTAAAGGCGACATAAAGATAGAAACTTGCTTTGCTTTACCGGCAATGTATTTATTATCGTAAACTTCTTTAACAAACATCACCCTGCCGTCTGCCGGCGATAAAATAATATTACCGTTACCGGAAGGAACTTTTCTATCCGGGTCCCGAAAAAAATAAAGTGTAAATAGAAGGAAAGCAACAGGTATAACTATTAGAACAGATTTTAAAAGCGAGTTATTAATAAAAAAGCCAATAGATATAAAACTAAACGTAATTACCGAAACAATTCCAAGCGTTAAGTATCCATATTTAGTAAACATTTTTTAGGCGCTCATCATATTAAATAAATGGTCGGTGTAGTGCCTTATTTCGGCTGATGTGTTGAATTTGTAGGGATTGATTTCCTTACCGTCTTTATTCAAAGGAATAATTTTTAAACTGTGGGGAGTAAAGTCGTCGACCAAAAAAATTTTTTCTTCAAATTTTCCAAAACCGCAGGTGGCTTCTGCAAGCAAATAGCCACGTCTTTCAAAAAATGATTTCAAAACAGCGTTCACTTTTGAGCAAATTCTATTAATAATTTTCAAATCATCGTTTGAACATAAATCGAAAGTAATAACATGGTTTTCGGAAATAAGGGAATCTTTATTGTTGCCGTAATGAATTTCAAACACGGGGAAACTAAGCAAATCACCTTCTTTTTGAGAAAATATTTTTGCAGTTCTTTTATCAATTACATTTAAAATTTTTATGGAAAAAGGGAACCTATTATGCTTAACAAATTTTAATGTGTTTTTATCGTGCGCTTTTACAAAGCCGGCAGGAATATGGTATTCCTTCAGGTAATCGAAAAAGAAAGAATTAATAGAGGCAAATTTTTCACCAAGATTTTTAACTTTAACTTTTTTACCGTTGCTGTTATAAAAATCCGGGTATTCAATTACAAGGAAATCATTATCGTCAAGATGCAAATCTTTCTTTGATACTTCCTCGTAAATCAAGTGATTGTTGTTAATTTTTGGCCCCAAAATTTCCTGTTAAAATTTTTACTGGAGAAATTATAAAAAATAGGTATAAAAAGTCAATCGAATATATTATATTTGCACGAAAAAACAAAAGATTGAACCATGAAGTAATTTTTATTACTTCAGAAAAAATGAAAACCGGTAAAATGCTTTCTTTTTTGGAAAGACAATTAAATAACTGAAAGCCAGTAAGAGATACCGTATAATTATTTAGAATAAAAACATTTAGGAGGATATTGATGAAAGGCGGAATGCAGGGAATGTTAAAGCAGGTGCAGAAAATGCAGGAAGAGATGCAAAAAGTTCAGGGACAATTGGGCAACATTACAGTTTCCGAAGAAGCCGGCGGCGGTATGATTAAAGCTACAGCTAACGGAAATAAAGAACTTGTTTCGGTTGAAATTGACCCACAAGTCATTAACCCGGATGAGAAAGACATTCTTGAAGATCTTGTAGTTGCCGCAGTTAACAAGGCTTTACAGTCTGCTGCAAAACTTGCTGAAGAAGAAATGGCTAAAGTTACCAAAGGTATGCTTCCGCCAGGATTAAATATCCCGGGATTTTAAATTGCAAATAGCTGAACCGTTATTAGCTGCAATAGAAGAACTAAGCAAATTACCGAGCATCGGGAAAAAAACTGCGCAAAGGCTGGCGCTCTATCTTTTAAAAACCGATAAAGGTAATGTTGACGCCCTTGTTAAGGCGATT
>DAIERC010000063.1 GCA_027347125.1 Ignavibacteriales bacterium | reverse complement strand
GTGCTTCTCGAATTGTCTGTAACTTCCGCGGAAATTGTATAAGTATAATCGGCATCCTGGCTGGCCGGAGCTTTCAATTCATATTTAAACTTTCCGCTTTTATCAAGAACACCGATTTGTTCGGTAATAAGTTCTTTGCTACCAAAACCAAAGCGGTTGTTGTTGAAACTTTTATAAAACCACGAATAGTCAGACCAGTACCACCAGGGCCGCCAGTATTGTTGCCGGTAAACTTTTATGTTTACTTTCGCGTTTGTAACAGGCGAACCGAAATAATAATCGGCGGAAACTATTGCTGTAATTGTATCGTTTCCGGCATATTGATTTCTATCGGCATCAACTTTAACAAAGTATTCCGGTTTTTTATATTCTTCAACATCAAAAGAACCGAAATAAGTCATTTCATTTTTTGTAACCTGAATATTATATCTTCCAAGGTCGGCGTCATTGTCCAGGTTAAAGTTTCCGGAAAGCGAGCCGGATTCGTTTGTTTTAAGCTCGGCGGAGTAGACGTCCTTGTTTTTAGGCGACTTAATTTTTATTGTAAATTGCTTGCCGGGAACATTCTCAAAATTATTTCCGTTTTTCTCTCTTAGTATTGCTTTAAAGTAAACTTCCTGCCCCGGCCTGTAAACCGGCTGGTTGGTATAAATATAAGCGGTATAATTTTTATCCTCGTCTCTAAAATAAAAGTACGGATCGCTTAAAACCGTTTCCTTAGATGTTTTGCCCAGGAGCAACAGATTTTTATTTTCTGCTTTTGTAGAGTCGTCAATGTTAAATAGCGCCAGGCCTTCGGTGTCTGTTTCTTTTTCGTGCAAAAGTTTGCCTTCATTATAAAGACTAAACTTTACATCTTTAACAATCTGCCCTGTCTGAGAGTTTGCTACAAATGCAAGTAGCTGTTTGCCGCTGTTTTTATAAACCATTGCCATGTTTGATATAACTATTCCGCAGTAAGCTACCTGATCATCTTTTAACGCTTGAAGAATGTATGTGCCCGGGTTATTAATTTTTCCTACTTCCAGGTTTTTACTCGACCAATAATTATTTGAAGAATTAATTTGCGCATTCCATTCTTTTACTAATTTGGTATATTTAAGAAGAAAGTCCCTGTTGCGCCCCCACATGTCAAAGTTATTTCTTATGGAATTTCTATCAATCTTGGAAAAATAGATTGCCGGGTCATCAATTTTGAAAAGACGGAAACGAAAATAATTATTCGATTTGGAAGCCGAGTAAAGATTGATTGTAACATCGCTGCCAGGTGTAAAAACGGTATAATTAAAAAGACTAAATCTATTGTTATTGTTTTCAACCTGGTTTGAACTTCCCATCAAAAAAGGAATTAAAAAGATTAGGAGATATGTTAGCTTCCGGTAGTTATGGAGATAGTTCTTCATACAAAGCCTTAATAGTTTTGGGTTTATAAACAATCTGGTAAAAAGTGTTACAAATATACAGGATAAAAATTATCACTTTATTTTATCCTAATCTATGCTTTAACCGTCGATATTTCTGCCGTAGTTTTTAGCCAAAATCATTTTACCGGCTACATAAATCAGGTTAACAGGCCGCCAGACAACTTTGGCTGAAATGATTACCGGATATTACGAATGAATTGGATTATATGATATTCATGTTGATACAACCAGGATGGGTAATACGGGAGGAAGCTACGGCGGTTTTTAACTAACTGGATAATTTCGCCAAACTCATCGCTTTATCTCTGCTGTTTCGATGTATGGCTTACTTGGTTTGTTCACGGACTGACTTAATTCAACGCAGCCAAGCTTTGAGAATATGCGGCTTGGCTATAATTACCGGGCTGGGGGATATAACAACCTTTTCGTAAACCACTCAGCCGCTTTTTATGTTCAAAACATTGAAACCCAAACTCTAATCCTCCATGTCACCAAAGACATCTCTACGGATGTATCCAATTCCAGGGAGATGTACCGGAACTTCGCGCAGGTGGTATACCGGTTGATTTTGTCATACCCAAGGGCCGGGCACGGCATAGAGAATGAGCCCAACCTATTACCCTGATACTATTAAAGGGCGGTCGGGTGGTTTGAAATGTATATACAATGGGAACATTTTCGACTCGCTGCCATCCATATATAATAGACAGCGGCATGCGTTACTCATAAACATAACAAGAACCAACCGATATACCAAATTAGTCGAATAATCGTTTTTGTTGGCAAACCGCCTCATCTGTGACTGATTATATTGAAATTACATGGGCTCAATTCTAACTTTGTAGTGTTCATCTTATGTTAAACTATTTTCAAGAGGTATAATTGAAGTCATTAACCAAAGTCATTATCATTACGATTATGATTTTGCTGGTGGGATTTACATTAGTAACAAGCGAGTCTACAAAAACCATTGAACCGGCAAACATTTCGGAAGCGACAACAGTTAATAATGACGAAAGCACAGAAAACACATCAATAGTAAACTACATAGAAAGAGGTAATATGTATGCGTCATGGTATGGCCCCCATTTCCATGGCAAAACAACTGCTAACGGAGAAGTTTTCGACCAGATGGCCTTCACGGCCGCAAGTAAAACTTTAAGATTCGGAACTTTACTAAAGATTACGAATCCGAGAAACGAAAAATCTGTTATTGTTAGAATTAACGATAGAGGACCTTACATAGAAGGCAGGCAATTGGATCTGTCAAAGGCAGCGGCTCAAGCACTTGGTATGACCAGAAGAGGCGTGGTTAAGGTAAAAGTTGAGCAGTTAAGCTTAAAAGGTGTAAACTTCCCCGTTATTACATTGAATTAAATTTAATATTTAATTCTCAGTTATAAGCCCGGCAAATTTGCCGGGCTTTTTTATTTATTTTGTGAAATTCCTTCATTAAAATTTTAATTAAAATTCTTAAATTGCGTACGTGTTCGGCTTAAAATGTAATTTCGAATCGATTGTTTACAATTAATTGGAATATTTTACTTTCAAACCTTTCTTCTATAAAGGATAATTTATGAAAAAACTTAACCTGGGTTGCGGTAAAGATTTAAAGGAAGGTTACGTAAATTTAGACATCGTGGACTACGGCGGAAACATGATTCACGATATCAATAAATTTCCTTATCCTTTTGATGCGGATACTTTTGACGAAATCTTGGCTTCGCACGTTCTGGAACACCTGGACAGTTTTCATAAAACAATATCGGAACTTTACCGTATTCTAAAGCCGAACGGGCTTTTAATTGTTTACGTGCCGTTCTTTCTTAACACCAAGTATTTCGGCGAGCCGGACCACAAGATTCCTTTTTCCATCCGTTCTTTCGATAATTATGAGTATATCGGAAACAGGAATCTTAAGTTTTATGAAAAGTGGAAACTTAACCACAGAACAAACTATGAAGGAAAAGCTCAGTTCGAAATAATCGAAAAACGGTTTATTACCTCGCATTTTCCCGTGTTAAAATGGATGGATCATATTTTAAATATTGAACCGGTAATGTACGAGCGCTTTCTTGCCGGCATTTTTTCGCCGGAAGAAGTTTACTTTAAGCTTCGCGCAGTTAAGTGAGCTTACTTGGCTACATAAAACTAATCACGTAACGTCTTCACAACCAGCCAGAGCCATCCGGCTAAGAAGCTTAGTCCACCGAACGGCGTTATAATTGCGAACACAGTTACGGCTGTTACCGCATACAAATAAAGCGAAAATGAAAATAACAGTATGCCAATTAAAAAAAATAGAGCGGATTTAAAATATGCGCTTTTACCCGTCAGGCCAATTGCCAAAATCCCGACGGAATGGATTAGATGATATAAAATTCCTGTTTTATATATTTCCAACATTTCGGGTGAAAGCTTATCGCTAAGCCCGTGTGCGCCGAAAGCGCCGAGGGCAACCGCTAAAAATCCGGATATTCCCGCTATTATTACCCAGAATTTTCCTTTGTCCATTATTACCTCGTTAAAACTTAGTGCTAACTAGCGCCCTTGGCATCCTAACAGTAAAAAATAATTTTGATGTTACCCGAACACTTAGAGCGCTAAGGTTTACGTATAACTCATAAAATATATAGATAATATAGTTGATTTTGCATTGAACTATCATGCTAAAAATTACTAAATTAATCTTTTAAAAATAACCCGCTGAATTCTATATGAATAAATTCGAATTGGTTTCAAGTTATCAGCCATCCGGCGACCAGCCGCAGGCAATTAAACAGTTGATAGAAGGAATAAACAGAGGCGATAAGTTTCAAACGCTTTTAGGTGTAACCGGAAGCGGAAAGACTTTTTCAATCTCAAATGTAATCCAGGAAATTAACAAACCGACCTTAATAATTTCCCATAACAAAACTCTGGCGGCACAACTTTACTCGGAATTTAAATCTTTCTTCCCTAAAAACGCGGTTGAGTTCTTCATTAGTTATTACGATTATTACCAGCCGGAAGCTTATGTTGTATCAAGGGATTTATTTATCGAAAAAGATTTTTCAGTTAACGAGGAAATTGACCGGTTAAGGTTAAAAGCCACGACTTCTCTTATTGAAGGAAGAAGCGATGTTATTGTTATTGCCAGCGTTAGTTGTATTTACGGAATCGGCGCGCCGCAAGAATATGCAAACCAGATTATCTTCCTGAAAAAAGGAGAGACTATTTCTAGAAAGAAACTGCTCAGAGATTTAATTGATATCCATTACGTTAGAAACGATGTTGATTTTACCAGAGGAACCTTTCGCGCACGCGGAGATGTGGTGGAAATAATTCCGGCTTACCAGTACGAGGAAGCAATCCGGATTGAGTTTTGGGACGATGAAATTGAAAAGCTTTCCGTAATTGATTCCGTTACCGGCGAAGTATTAAATGAAATTGAATCAACCCCCATTTACCCGGCAAAATATTTCGTTTCAAACCGCGACCAAATTCAAAAAGCTATTTTTAATATTGAACAGGAGCTAAAAGAAAGACTATCTTATTTCCATTCGCAGGAAAAATACCTTGAAGCCCAAAGGATTGAGCAAAGGACAAAATTCGATATCGAGATGATGAAAGAGATCGGTTACTGCGCAGGTATTGAAAATTACTCAAGGCATATGGACGGAAGAGAACCCGGCTCACGGCCATATAACTTAATGGATTATTTCCCGAAAGATTTTCTTTTAATTATAGATGAATCTCATGTTACCGTTCCGCAGCTTAGGGCAATGTATAACGGCGACAGAGCGCGAAAAGAGACCCTTGTGGAATACGGCTTCCGGCTTCCTTCTGCTCTGGATAACAGACCGATGAAATTTGAAGAATTTGAAAGTATGCTTAGCCAGGTAATTTTTGTAAGCGCAACTCCTTCAGATTATGAACTTGAAAACTGCGGCGGCGTTGTGGTTGAACAAATTATACGCCCCACGGGTCTGCTTGATCCGGAAATTGAGGTAAGACCAATTAAAGGACAAATTGACGACTTGATTAGCGAAATAAGAATTAGAATAGAAAAAAAAGAACGAATCTTGGTTACCACTTTAACAAAAAAAATGGCAGAAGATCTTTCTGATTACCTGGATAAGATCGGGATTCTCGTCAGATATATTCACAGCGACATTGATGCGCTTGAGCGCGTTGAAATATTGCGCGACTTAAGAATAGGAGATTTTGACGTGCTGGTTGGAGTTAACCTTTTAAGGGAAGGTCTTGACCTTCCCGAAGTTTCCTTGGTTGCAATTATAGATGCGGATAAAGAAGGTTTCCTCAGAAGCGAACGTTCACTGATGCAGACTGCTGGAAGAACCGCGCGTAACGCAAATGGCAGGGTAATTATGTATGCAGATAAAATTACACAATCGATGAAGAAAACTATTGACGAAACCAACCGGCGCAGAATTATTCAGACCGAATATAATAAAGAACATAACATATCTCCTCAAACTATCTACAAGAGCATGAAGGATATTCTTTCATCTACTTCAATTGCGGATGTAAGAAAAAGAGATGAAAAAGATACGGCCGCTTTTACAAAGGTGGCGGAGCCAATTTTAAAATACATGAACAATGATCAAAAAGAAGATTTGATTGAGCAACTTTCAGAACAGATGCGCCAGGCAGCCAAAGACCTTGAATTTGAAAAAGCCGCGATGCTGAGAGATGAAATAAACAGGCTTAAGAAACTGGTTAAAAAATAGAACATGGGCAACGGGAATACGCAGATTAGACAAAAAATATCTTCACGCTAAAATTTGTGTCGTATTTGTGCTATGGCCTTAAAAAGTTTTTATGATTTATTCGTTCTTACCTCAATTTCTTTAATAGCGCGCCGCACGCTTTCCAGTATCCTGTAATCATCAACTTTGTTTTCTAATTTTTTCAAGAAAGAGAGAATCTTCTTATCACCGATTTTCCCGAGCCCGTTAATTGCGACTAGTCTTGCCATCCAGTAGGGATCTTCGGAATATTTTTTAAGCAACTTCATTGTAGTAATGTTATCCCGATTAAGTTTAATCATAATTTCTATTGCATGCAGACGTATCGTTTCCGGTTGCCCGTACTTCGCAAAATTTTCTGCTTCGGCATAAGCATTATTAGAATCAATTTTTACAAGCGCGTTTAGCGCTGCGACTCGTATTTCCTGGCGGTATGAATCCATATTCAGCGCTTTAAAAATTACCGGCAAAGCTTTTAACGAATCGACCGACGCTAAGGAAGAAACAGCTGCGGCTTTAATTGGATAAACACTTGCATTGTTAAATATCTCTTCCAATTTTTTTGCTACATCGTCTTCCTTAAATTTTCCAAGTGCTTTTACAGTACTAATTTGCACATCGGCGTCTTCATCATTAACAGCCAAAAACAGAGCATTCTTTGCTTTATCATTTTGGAAATTTGATAGCGCTTCGGCGCTAGCGGCTCTTACTTCGTTAAAACCATCATCCTTCAACGCTGCAACCAGAGCATCTTCTGCTTTATCGTCTTTCTTTTTTCCCAATTGTTCTGCCGCCCATAATCTCCCGACAACATTTGGATCATTCTTTAATTGATAAATAAGCTCATCAACATTTTTATCGAAATGAATTTCTTTGAGCAGTGCGTTTTCTTCATCAAAATTTACCATAAGCGGTTTTGCAGGAACATCAAACACATAACTGTTGGTTACAGAGTCCACCCAGATTTGTTCGGTTATTTTTTGCGACTTTGTTACAATAAAAATATCAACCGGCATTTTATATACAGGGGTGAGGCTATCAATCTTCTGGGTCTGTGCTACATTCATATAAAGTTTATGAGTGTTTTCGTCGTAATTATATTTCACCTTAAAGATTGGATGGCCGCCTTGATAAAGCCATTCATTATAGAACCAGTATAGATTTCTGCCGGTAGCGTTCTGCACGGCAACTTCAAAATCATGCGTGTCCACGTTATGAAATTGATTCCTATAAACATAC
>DAIERC010000062.1 GCA_027347125.1 Ignavibacteriales bacterium | reverse complement strand
CCTGCCGGTAATACATTATTCCCTGACCCATATCAAGGGGAGCAGCAACAAGTTCACCGTCATAATAGCATGACTCCAGCGCTTCATCCATTATCTTGCTTTTCTCTTCCTGAGTAAAATAATTATCCAGCGGCTCGCCCCATTTTGCAAATCTTTGAACCCAAATAATATCCACGGCAAAAATATCAATCCCGTCACCACGCCCTCTAAGTGAGCGGGCAAGAACTTCCTTCCTTTCATTAGTGCTAAAATCTTCGTTAGGGAAATCGATTGGCACGACTTCTATTTTACCTTTATGTAATTCATTATATTCTTCAATTAATATTTTATGAGCTGCGGTCATTCTATCGGCAAAATAAATTTTTTTAATTTCCGTACCGGATTTATGAACTTCAAGAACATTTATTGCCAAATAACTTAAAGTAACTACTATAAGAATGACTAGTCCCCACATTTGTTTTAATTTTATATTCATGAGTTAATGATTATTATTTTTTTATAAAGATAAATTTACAATTTATTCACAAACACAACCACCGGCGCAAAGATAAATTATTTGCCAGGAAACAGTAAGGTATTTAAAATGCAAAGGCCGGAAAAATTATTCGTTCTTCCGGCCTTAAAATTATTATTTAAATCGTATCAATTTTGTATTCTATTTTTTCTAACATCGCATTGCATCAAATACAAAATATAATTTAATCATAAAAATAATTACTTCAGAAGAATCATTTTCTTGAACGATTTAAAATTACCGGCTTCAATGCTATAGAAATAGACACCGGAAGCAAAACGGCTCGCGTCGAACGCTACTTCATGCAAACCAGAGTTCATTACGCGGTTGTCTATAAGTGTAGCTATCTTTTGGCCGAGAATATTATATACCAACAATTTTACGTTGGATGCTTTACCAAGGCTAAAGCGAATGTTGGTCGTCGGATTAAACGGATTCGGATAGTTTTGGTCAAGCGCGAAACTATTCGGCGCCTGGTTAGCATTATCAACAGCGGTAATACCAGTTACCTCAATCAACTGAACAATATCCAAGTTGAAATTAGAACCGCTTACCGTAATTGTGTGAGCACCTTTTGTTAAATTAAAATTACCTGATAAAGCATTCGCGCCGGTTGAATCGACTTTTTCAGTTACCGGAACACCGGTAACAACAGTAGTTCCGTCTACTTTAATATCTGCAGTAGCGGCTCCGCTATAATTCTGATAAGCCATGTTTAGTTTATAAACGCCATCTTCAGGTGCAGTTAAAGTAAATTGATCGGTTCCGTTTGTTCCCATACTAACATATTTGAAGCCTGAAGCAACCCATTTAACACCTACAGCTCCAGGTGTAGCTAAAACAGGAACAGCATCGGGAGCTTTTAATTTTAATGTATCTGTACCGCCGTGCAAAACAATATCTATTTCGGCAAATTTAACTTCACCCCAACCGCCGCCTGCAACACCAATTGTGTTGGTACCGGCATTTAAAGTGAATGCGGCTGGTTTATCTACAGAGTCTGCGGTAATAGGAACCCAGATCCAATCGCTGGTAGACTGACCAATAGCAGGGCCTAATAGAGGATCAAAAACAAATTGGCCCCAGCCATGGGCTTTATCTACGAATGTTGTATTATTAATTTGAAGTACGGGACCACTTTGCCCAGGACCGGTCTCATTAACGAACCATCTGGTATCATACTGTCCTGCGGTAGCTACATTAAATGTCCATGTAATTGATCCGCTGCCGGTATAATCATAATAAGTAATACCTTGAACTGCTTGAACTGCAGCGCCACCACCGGTGGTTCCAGCTTCGGCCTCTTTACTATCAACAGGAGTAAAAACAAGTTTCGCACCTGCTTTATCTTGCAGTTGCTGAATATACTGTGTCTTGTTAGCTTCATAATTAGCTTTTTGAGTCGGGAACCAGTTTAGATCGCCAAGAGGCAAACCATCGGTACCCGCAGTCATAAGATTTTGATCTGCGTAAGTAAAGTTTTGAGCCAACGGCCACTGTGGAGCTGTCCAAAGTGTATCGGTGCCGGATACTTGAAGATCTTGCATCCATTGTGGTGCAGGGGTAACGCCGGCACGAATCTTTGTAATAAACTGAATCATATTCGGATAGTTTGTAGTATCATACTTTGTAAAGCTTGGCATTTTTGATAACCATGTTGTATCCGAAATTACCATCTGGCCGCCATTAGTCGGGCTGTATGTGGTAAAGAAAGAATCGGTAACAGCATTAATATACGGTTGAATTCTAACAGTATCGTCATACGCGCTTTTAAAAGTTTGAGCGTTAAAAGCTGCCGAGTTTGTAAAAACGATTCTACGGCCTAAATCCGGACCATAAGTTGACGGTAAAGCTCCAATTTGAAATGAGCCAGTGTAATAGGCTCTTGGGTCACGGTTTGGATTTAATGCAAGTGAATAGTCATTATATCCTTCACCATCGAAGAAGGGGTTTATCATCAAGTTATTTCCGATGTATGCTTCTCTCCACCAGCTAGCTTGAAAAGCCTGGCGGCCAACATTAATCAATGTGTTGTGGTTGAAGCGAAAATAATTTGCAGCGCCGCCTTCAATTTGTACTGCGCAAAAAACAACGTTATCAAAAGTACAGTTTTCTATGATAACAGAATCTTGGTCTGCCCAGATACTGATACCGCGGCCTGTCCATTGCTGGGTAATTGGTTTTTCAACCAAGTTGTACCATTTGCAATTTTGGAAATTAATTTCCCATCCTTTACCTGTCCATGCGGTAATAGCAAAATTGGAACGTTCGAAAATAACATTATCAAAAGTAGCATGATAATTATTTCCGTTGAAAGAAATAGGCTGATAATATGTCTGTACACCGTTATTATCGGAAGCAATGATATATAAATTCTTCATATAAACATCACCATAAGCGGTTAAGATAACACCGCTAACCGAACCGTCTGCTCTGGCAATCATCTGGAGCACAGGAGGATTACCA
>DAIERC010000052.1 GCA_027347125.1 Ignavibacteriales bacterium | reverse complement strand
TTGTTATTCGTGTCACCAGGCTCAATACAACTCGGCCGAGAACCATGTTGCGCAAAATTATCCAAAGACCTGCGAAATGTGCCACAGTACTACGACATGGGGCAATTCTACTTTTAATCATAGCACAACAATTTTCCCGCTTACCGGTGCTCATACAACCGTAAATTGTTCCGATTGCCATCAAACAGGATTTGCCGGCACTACTACTATTTGTTATGATTGTCATAAGAGCAATTATCAAAGCTCAACTAATCCGAGTCATACCGCGCTGGCATTGCCGACCGACTGCCAGACATGCCACACTACAAATCCGACATGGCGGCCTGCTCAATTTCCTATTCATGCCAATTATTTTGCCTTTGTTGGAGCGCATGTAAGTATTAAAGACAACTGCGCGGCATGTCATAACGGTAATTATAACAACACGCCCAGCACTTGTTACGGCTGCCATCAAAGTAATTATAACGCTACCACAAATCCCGCTCACAAAACGGCCGGGTTCCCTACGGATTGCATTGCATGCCACACGCAAACGGCATGGCAGCCTTCTACATTTGATCACGACGGAAAGTATTTCCCAATTTATTCCGGAACGCACAACGGCAGATGGAGTTTATGTTCTGACTGTCATGATAATCCTTCAAACTTCCAATCATTTAGTTGCATTAATTGCCATGAACATGAAAAAACTTCTACCGATTCTCAGCACCGGGGTGTTGCAAATTATGTTTATCAAAGTTCGTCGTGTTACAGTTGCCATCCCACAGGAAGAGCGGGGGGAGGAGGTTAATGAAAAGATCTATTTTAAAACTAAAATATTCCTTAGCCGTTTTTATTAATTTGAAGAATTCGTTTTTGATGATGGTTGTCCTTTCATCGTTCTGCTTTGCGCAAGTAACAACGGTGGAAAAGAGAAACGGGATTGTTACTTATAGATCTTCTCAAAATATCTATGTTAAATTTGAATCTGCGGAAGGTATTAAAGAAGGCGATTCTCTTTTTATTAATGTTTCAAAAATTTTACGGCCGGCGGTTATTGTAAAATATCTTTCCTCGCAATCGTGTGCCGGCGAGGATATTTACGACGGTAAAATAAAACCGGGCGATACTTTGTACGCATTTATTAAAAAAAATATTCACGTTAAAAAAAATGCTGATGAAGAAATAAAAAGCGACACGGTAAAATCGGAATCAACAAAAGCTGCGTTGTTAAAAGATACTTTCAAAGAAGGCGAGCAATATACGGCTAAAAAATATTCGGGGAGACTTTCGGTTTATTCTTATTCCAGTCTTTCCAATTTAGAAGGAATGCAGGATTACCAGCAGTGGCGTTATTCTTTATCTTTTAACAGTGAAGACATTTTCGGCTCCGGAATTTCTTTTTCCAACTATTCTGTCTTTTATTATAAAGCCGATCAATGGAGCGATGTAGCATCCAATCCTTTTCAAAATTTGCGCGTTTATAATTTAAAACTAAGTTATAAATTCAACGATAACTCGGAGGCAACTTTAGGCCGTTTCATCGGGCGTCATTTCTCAAGTATCGGCCCCGTTGACGGAATTCAATATGAAAAACCTTTTGGAAACTTTTCTTTTGGAATAGTTGCCGGCTCTAGGCCCGATTTATCCAACATGGGACTTAACGCAAAACTTTTTGAAGTCGGCGGAGTTATTTCCAGAACCGATTCTTCCGGGCAAGGTTTTATGGAAAATTCTGTTGCCTTATTTCAACAAACAAATAATTTTAAGATTGACAGGCGCTTCCTCTATTTTCAGCATACAAATTCCTTGATACAAGACTTCAACGTGTTTGTATCAAGTGAATTTGATCTTTATAAAAAAGAAAGGGGAATTCAAAAAAATGATTTTAGCCTTACCGGTTTATATGTTTCGGCGCGCTACAATTTTAGCAGGGAATTTTCTCTTTCTCTTTCTTATGATGCAAGGAAAAACGTAGTATATTATGAAACTTATAAAAGCTTCATAGATAGTTTGATAGATAATGAAATGCGGCAGGGCTTGCGTGCAAGTGCATACATTCGTCCTTTTAATATGATGTTTATTGGTTTGAATGCCGGTTACAGTTTTGTTAAAGGCGACGTAAAACCATCCAGCAACTTCGGCGGTTATCTTGTTTATTCGCAGCTGCCGTTTATATGTACGTCGTTAAATTTAAATTATAACCGGTTCCTTAGTAATTATACGGATGGAAGTACCTGGGGAATTTTCACATCGAAAAATCTTTTCGGCGGGGTTACGGACATAACGTTAGGTTATAAAAATAATCTCTATTCGTTCAGTTTTAACGGAGATAATTTAAGGCAAAATATTTTTTCGGTTGAAGTATCAAATAACATCTGGCGTTCGTTGTTTCTTTCAATCAGTTATGAAGGTACATTCGAAAAAGTTAGAAGTTACACAAGATTTTTCACCGGGATATCTTCACGTTTTTAATCCATTAAAACCGTACCCTTCTTAATTCAACATGTTTGTTTTCCTATCCGAATAAATTTATCCGATTGTTGTAGCTATTCTTAAAACTGGGAATGGAATTTCCGTTTTACACAATTAAATTGTGTAAGTAACTTTTATAGTT
>DAIERC010000043.1 GCA_027347125.1 Ignavibacteriales bacterium | reverse complement strand
ATAACCGCATCGCACTTGGTATTGTTTATTGTTGTTTCCAAATCCTTTACCTGTTGTTTACCGTAGCCCATTGCGGGAAGAAGAACACCAATCTTCGGATACTTTTTATAAGTTTCGGTAATTGATTTTACAGTGTAAGGCCTGGGGTCTATAATTTCCGAAGCGCCGTAATTCCAGGCCGCAAGCATACCGGCGCCGTATCCCATTTCGCCGTGGGTTAACGTAGGGCCGTCTTCCACAACTAAAACTTTCTTACCGGTAATCAAATTCGGCTTATCAACAAAAATAGGCGAAGCAGCTTCTATTACTTTAGCTTTAGGATTTACAAGTCTTATATTGTCCCTGATGATTTTTAAATTTTCTGGAGCGGCGGAATCAATTTTATTGATGACGGCAACGTCGGCTAGCCTAAGAGAAGTATTTCCGGGGAAATAAGACATCTCATGCCCGGGACGATGTGGATCAACAACAGTAAAAGTTAAATCCGATTTGTAAAAAGATATATCGTTATTACCGCCGTCCCAGATAATTATATCAGCTTCTTTTTCGGCTTCATCCAAAATTGCCTGGTAATCTACCCCGGCATAAATTACACTTCCCATAACAATATGCGGTTCGTATTCTTCCATCTCCTCGATGGTGCAGTTGTGTTTCTTTAAATCCGCAAGTGAACCGAAACGCTGTACTTTTTGTTTTACCAGATCGCCATAAGGCATAGGGTGACGGATCGATACAACCTTTTTACCGGCTTCGCGTAAAACTTGAACAACCTTGCGGGATGTTTGAGATTTACCCGAACCTGTTCTTACGGCAATTACAGATATAACAGGCTTCTTGCTTTTGATCATCGTTTCATCGGCGCCAAGCAAGCGGAACGAAACGCCCGCAGCATTTACTATGGATGCTTTGGTCATTACATAATTAAAAGGCACATCGGAATAAGAGAAAACTACCTCATCAACTTTTAATTGCTTAATTAATTTTACGAGATCTTTTTCATCGTAAATTTTTATTCCTTTGGGATAAAGTTTTCCGGCTAATTGCGGAGGATAAATTCTGCCGTCAATATTAGGAATTTGAGTAGCAGTAAATGCAGTTACATTGTAGTTCTGGTTATCACGGAAATAGACATTAAAATTATGAAAGTCTCTGCCCGCAGCACCCATAATGAGAATGTTTTTTTTAGACATATAAGTACCCTTCTTTTATTGTTTTTCCATCCCGCTTATGGCGGAACTTTGGGGTCGGTCTGCGCTCAACCCGTTACTTTTTTGGTTATTAAAAATAGTCATAATAAAAATGAAAGTCTTTTTGCCCGGCATTCAAAAAAAATCCGGCCTTTTTTAAGATGCCGGAAATTTTTATTCAACTGTTACACTTTTTGCTAAATTTCTTGGCTGGTCTACGTTTAATCCTTTCTTTACGGCTATGTGATAGGCCAATAGCTGAAGCGGAATTACCGTTAGAATAGGCATGAGCATCCTAATGGTATCCGGAATTTTTATCGTATAGTCCACAAGCTTGTCAATTTCGTTATCACTATCGCTGGCAACCGCAATAATTATTCCTTTGCGCGCTTTTATTTCTTCTATATTGCTTAGTATCTTTTCATAGGTAGAATCTTTGGGCGCTATAAAAACAATCGGCATATTTTCATCAATTAATGCGATGGGCCCGTGTTTCATTTCAGCCGCCGGATAACCCTCGGCATGAATATAAGAAATCTCTTTCATCTTAAGCGCGCCTTCAAGAGCTACGGGAAAATTATATCCTCTTCCGAGATAAAGGAAATTTTTTGAGTCTTTAAATGCTTCGGCTATTTTCTCTATCTCATCATTTAGTTTTAAAATTTGCGCAATCTTATCGGGAAGTTTTTGCATTTCTTCGGCAATTTTTTTACCGTCTACAAGGCTCATGTCTTTTCTTCTGGCAATAAGCAAGGTTATAAGGGCAAGTACTATTAACTGAGAAGTAAAAGCTTTTGTTGAGGCAACTCCTATTTCGGGCCCGGCATGAATATAAACGCCAGCCTGACTTTCTCTTGCGATAGAACTTCCTACAACGTTACAAATACCGAAAACAGATGCGCCTCTAATTTTTGCTTCTCTTAGCGCGGCCAGCGTATCAGCGGTTTCCCCGCTTTGCGAAATGAAAAATATCACGTCGTCTTTGTTAATAACCGGATTTCTATATCTGAACTCCGACGCATATTCCACTTCTGTAGGTATTCTTGCGAACTGCTCAAACATATATTCGCCGACCAGCCCTGCGTGCCACGAAGTGCCACATGCGGAAATAATTATTCTTTTAGCGGCGGCCAATTTTTCTACGACGCCTTCAAGCCCGCCCAGTTTTGATGTGCCTTTATCCAGCACAATTCTTCCGCGCATAGAGTTGCAAACCGATTCCGGCTGCCCCATAATTTCTTTAAGCATAAAGTGATCGTAACCGGCTTTGTCAATCTCTTCAAGAGTCATGCTTATTTCATGAACTTCTTTTTGAATTTCTTTGTCGGCAATTGTTTTGGCAACAAATTTATCTCTATAAACCTCAACAAGCTCACCGTCTTCCAGGTAAACAATTTGTTTTGTGTATGCCAAAATTGCCGATACGTCGGAAGCGACAAAATTTTCATGTTCGCCGATACCGAGTACTAAAGGAGAGCCTTTTCTGGCGGCTATTAATTTATCGGGTTCTTTGTCGTATATAATTACAAGTCCGTAAGTGCCTTCAATTTCTTGAAGAGCCAGCTGAACGGATTTAAACAGCGAGTTCCCTTTTGTTAAAAAACTATCAATAAGATGCGGAATAACTTCAGAGTCGGTTTCGGTAATAAATTTGTAACCGAGTTTTTTTAAACCAGCTCTAAGCGTTTGATAATTTTCAATTATACCGTTATGAATTACAAATAAATTTTTGCTCGTGTTAAAATGCGGATGGGCATTTACTTCATTAGGCAGGCCGTGGGTTGCCCAGCGGGTATGCCCTATTCCCAGGTTCGCAAACAGATTAAGATTATCTATTTTTTCTTCAAGTAAAGATACTTTACCTTTATTTTTTATAACATCGGAATGGCTGTTATTTATAATTCCTATGCCCGCCGAATCATATCCCCTATATTCAAGCCTTTTCAAGCCGTTAATTAAAATCGGTACACAATTTTTCCCCCCGATGTAGCCAACAATTCCGCACATTTTTACCCCGCAACTTTTTTATAAAATTTTTAAATAAGAATGTGGAAGTATACCACAAAAAACACCCTCTCCAAATGACAGAATAATTACCTTATCACTGCCAGCTTTTGGGTATAGCTTCGTACAATTTCG
>DAIERC010000038.1 GCA_027347125.1 Ignavibacteriales bacterium | reverse complement strand
CTTCAGAGCCTTTTAAGAAGGCAATACCGGCCGGGTTCCAGTAAATAGCGGCCGAGTTATCGGCTAAACCCGCACCAGATTCACCCATAGCACCGCCTCGCGAGTCAGGTGCTAATAAAAGAAATGGGACAGCAGCTTCTCCTTGCGCATAAGTGGCTTTTTGTACAACAGCAAATACCATGCTGACCAACAACAGCCTTACAATAAGTTTCATATATTTTTCCTCCGATGATTAAATGTACTTCTGATAATTGTAACTAAAAACTTATAATTAAATTAAAAATATAAAAATTAAGACAACAAAATTATGCAAAAAGTCATAACGTTATCTTATTATAGCTAATTTCCCAAGAACGCTTTTTGTAAATTCACCGTCAACGGTTTGAACTATTACCTTGTACAAATAAACACCGTTGGCCAGCAGATCGCCATCCTGATCTCTTCCGTCCCAATCTACTTTTACAAATTTTTCATTCACTCCGCCTTTTTCAATTTCTCTTAAAAGTCTGCCGGCTACGGAATAAATTTTTATTTTCACATTTATCGGCTTGCTTATATTTTGCTGAAACGTAAATGTGGTATTATACTTAAAAGGATCGGGATAATTGTAAACGTTTTTAACTGTCAAACCTGCGCCGTCAACAACAGTAAAGTATACGGTTTTTGAAGAGAAATTATTAAACACATCCCACGCCGAAATTTTTAACTTATAATTACCGGGATCTAGGTTTGTAAGTTTATAATCAATTATGCCTGATTTACCGCCGGCATCTAAATCGCCCGTAAAATATCTTGTAAAATCTATCGGGTTGTTTATGTCGTCGTTCAGAATGCCTTCCAGCTTATGCCCCACGCCGGTACCGGTAGTGTTTAAGCCGTTAGCGTCGTACAGCTTTACTATTAAAGTAGAATTTGGGTTTACCAGCGAAGTATTTGTATAAGTTGTATCGTCAAAAAATATATTTATATCAGGGCCTTGTTTGTTGTCAACGGCAGTACTATCTGAGCCGCCGACAATAATATTTTTTGTATAACCTAAGCCGTCGCCTATGTTGTTATAAAAATAGAAAACTATTTTGCCGGCTTTGTTTTCGTATGAAATATCTTTGGGTACAACAAAACTCGCGTCAAATTTTCCGTTTATAACAGACACTTCGCCGTTAAAAATAACCCCGCCTGGAACCGTCATAATAAAATTATTAAGAGCCGGTAAGGCAACCTGTCGCTGCGAATCAAAAACCGAAAGCACGCCGGTACCCGAATAATCAGACCATAATGAATTATCCGGCTTTCTCACTTCTCCCTCAACTTTTACAGTGCTTAGAGCTTTAATCTGCACAGGGGAACTGGAAGTAAGCGCTTCATTATTAATGGTATCTATCGAAGCGTTATATTCCGGCGATAAAATTCTCATGGTAGGATCGCCGAATATTTCATATTTTTCCGCATTGTCGTCAAAATAGGTTAATTTTGTTCTCATCGTAATCTGGCCTACGGTTAATGGCATGTTTGCCGTATCGCGTACATAAAACATCGTATTAAAAAATTTGTCCATAAGATCATGGTTGCTTGATGAATAAACCGGCCGCGTTGCCGTTAGCGCACCGATACACCCCTCGCTCTGACCGTTGTTGTTAAGAAGGAGCATTTCCTCGGTTGAACTTTGTATGTTGGGATCGTCATAACGCCCGAAGTCGCAAGTAGCCGCGGTTAA
>DAIERC010000015.1 GCA_027347125.1 Ignavibacteriales bacterium | reverse complement strand
TCGCCGGAATTAAACTGTCCGAGCAGATAACCTGCAAGCTGCTCCTTGGCGTGCTTAAGAGTTGTCTTTAAATCATTTTCAAATTCTATTATGATTTTGTTGTAGAGAGTATCGGCGCTGCCTCTATGAAGTCTATCTTTTCGGGGAATATTTAAAACCGATTTTTCAGCACCCAATGTAATCTGATCAATTAAATTTTCAATTTCTTTATCGCCGGAATAAAGTCTATTTAAGAGATCTTTAAATGCCTCTTTCTTAGTATGCTCTTTGCTGGCGTTTTTAACTTTATGCAGGTATTCTTTTATAAGTTTATTTTTCATTTTATTAATTGATTTTTATTATGGTGTGCATTTCAATAATTCAGTTCTGAAGCGCTGCTTCATAACGAATGCATTGAAAGAAGTAACATAAACTATAGCCATTGTCCCCGTCTAAGTTATTACTTATTTGAAATTGAAAATAACAAAATTAATCATCTTAAAACAGGGTTTACGGAATTTCCCCGCGGTACGCCCGGCAGCTATTTTTTATATTGATTCATAAAATTAAAGATGTACGCAATTACCAGCGGAGTCTCAATCCGGTGTACTCATTATTTTGTACATTGCTTCAGCCACAATTATTTATACTTTTGTGAAAGCAAGTTTTAGTTCTACATATTCCGGCGTTTAATATTACATGGAAATAGAAATTAAACGTAGTCAATTCAACTAAAGTGTAACCGGCTCAAATATTCATCCTCAAAACGTCTTGTAAACGTTCTGAAAACGTCTTGAAATCGTTCATCTACCTTTACTAAACCTTTTATCTTCCTATCTAACCAAGCAAATATTTAGCTCCGGTTCGCAAGTAAACAAATTATTATTAACCGATATTCAAACACATAATTTTTTCAGCTCCGGCTAATTAACGGCTTCATCCATGCCGTATTTTTTATTATAACGTTCCATACTTTCTTCAATAATTTTATAAGCAAATTCCTTTTCAAGAAACTCATTAACTTCAACATGCTTATTCTCAAGATTTTTATAATCTTCAAAAAATCTTCTTAGCTCCGTCATCGTATGCGGCGGTAGTTCGGATAACCTGGTTATATAATTTACTGCCATATCTTTCTCGGCTACGGCTATTATTTTTTCATCTCTCTCGTTATCATCAATCATGTGCATTACGCCTATTACTTTGGCCTCAACAATACACATCGGCTCAACTTCCCGTGAAGAGATAACAAGAATATCCAGCGGATCGCCGTCATCGGCTATTGTTTGAGGTATAAATCCGTAATTTGCCGGGTAATGCACAGCAGAGAATAAAACCCGGTCGAGTCTTAAAAGTCCGCTTTCTTTATCCAGTTCATACTTTGCCTTACTGCCCATTGGTATTTCAATTATACTGCGTACTAAAGTTGGCGCATCTTTCCCCGGTTCAACCGAATGCCACGGGTTTCTATTATAAATGGATTTCATGGTTACTCCTTAATGCTCATTTTAACTATCTCGTAGAAGTTATCTGTCCATAATAATTAATTGACAATTTACCGCAATAGCGGAATCATCTTAAAATTCTATCAATATACAGGTAGGCTTTCTGAAAAAATCCGCAATCTTATTACAGCTGTAAATATACCATACAAACACCAGGAACAAAAAAAGCCCGAATTTATTCCATATTCGAGCTTTTCTAAGTGCACCTGTAGGGATTCGAACCCCAAACCTTCTGATCCGTAGTCATCAGGATTCGTTGATTTTTGGTATAAATTATAAGGATTTTTAAAAGTCCCTACCTAATCCCTACCGAATATAGGAGGTTTTTCTTATGTTCATCTCAAAAACGAAAAAGTCACCATTTTATCAACTGACATATAAAGTTAATTGTAAACGTACAACTATTTCCACTAAATCTAAAAACTTAATTGATGCACAGACATTTTTGTATAACTTTCAACCGAATAATAATAAGCTTGAAAAACAAAGCCAAGTACAGGGTATTACTCTTTCAGGGTTCAAAAATGAATATTATG
>DAIERC010000516.1 GCA_027347125.1 Ignavibacteriales bacterium | reverse complement strand
TATTATTCTTAATGCTTCAATTCCATCCATCTCGGGCATCATGATATCAAGGCAAATAAGGTTGTACGGATTGTTCTCATTATGTGCCATACTAAAAGCTTCAACCGCTTCCCTGCCGTTAACAGCGGTTTCACATGAACCAAATGCTGAAATCATTTTCTGCAATACAATTCTGCTTACAAAATCATCTTCTACTACCAACGCTCTCATTTTTGCTCCTATAAAATTTTTTAATTTAACATTACTCCGCGTTTATAAATTGCACGGCATTTTTAGGCTCGGAATTTAATTCAAGCACAATATTGAAACTGCTGCCTTTACCCAATTGGCTTTCAACCCAAATTTTCCCGTTCATCATATTTACAAGATTTTTTACTATCGCAAGCCCAAGCCCGCTCCCGGAAAATTTTCTTGTAAGCGAACTGTCAACCTGCGTAAAGCTGTCAAAGATCGAATCCATTTTTTCTTCCGGTATGCCAATCCCGGTGTCGCTAACAATAAAATGCAGCAAAGTCGAATTCTCTTTCTTTGTTCCTTGCAGGTGATCGTTAAATATTTTAAAAACGATACTTCCCCGCTCGGTAAATTTAACCGCGTTGCTTAGAAGGTTTGCCGCAATTTGTTTTATTTTTTTTGCATCGCCGTAATATTTATCCGGCAATTCATTATCCATTTCAAGCGATATTCTTACGCCGTTCCTTTTAACAACCGAACTGAGCGGCCTAATTATCTCTTCGATAATTTGCCTTAGATTAAAAAAATCTTCATTTAATTTTTCTTTGTTGTCTTCTATCTTAGAATAATCCAGTAAGTTGTTCAGAAGACTGAGCAGCATATGAGACGATTCTTTCAACAACCCGAGGTACTCCAATTGTTCGATGCCCGGGTCGGTATCCATTAATAAATCGGTCAACCCCATAATGCCGTTTAACGGCGTGCGAATTTCATGACTCATAATAGCAATAAAGTTGCTCTTCGATTTGTTTGACGCGTCGGAAATATTTTTGGCATTTCTTAATTCATCTTCCAGGATTTTCCTATTCGTTATATCAAGGCACACGCCTACGTAGCCGTTAAAGTTGCCATTCAAATCATAAATAGGGTTGCCCGCGCATATAAGCCAGTGGAACTCGGCATCCATGCCGAGCAGCCTGAATTCAATTTCGAGTTTTTCTCTTTTATTAAAACGTTCTTCGTAATTCCTGATAAATTTTTCACGGTCGTCTTCATGAATCAGTAAATACCATCCGAAAAATATTTGCGAGTTAAGGGATTTTCCGGTAAAGTCTAGCCAGGTTGCGTTAAAATAATTAAATTGTTTTTCACTGTTTGCGCGCCATACAAGAACCGGAAATTTTTCCAGGATGTTCAGGTAAAAATCTTTCGATGCGATTAACGCAAGCTCGCTATCCCGCCTTTTTGTAGTATCCCTGAATGTTATTACCTTGCCGAGTATATCTCCCTTTTCATTTGTTATGGAAGATACTTTCTCTTCAATTGGAATTGCGGAGCCTTCTTTTTCATGTAGTAATTTATTGTAAAGAATATTTTTCTCAAATTCTTCCGGCCTGTATTTTGAAAAATAAATAAAAGTCTCGGTAGTCATGTCGGGAACCGTCCGGTAAACGTTGCCAATACTTTTTCCTGTGGCTTCGGCTAAAGTATAACCGGTAAGTTTTTCGGCTATGGTATTCATAAAAGTTATAATATCGTTTTTATCGGTGGCAATTACGCCGTCGCCTATACTTGCCAGCGTTTGTTTAAACCATAATTCGTTTTCCTTTTCCTTACGATCCATCATTCGTTTGTATAGGGTAATCTCTATTGTACTTTTCAGTTCTTTGTTATCAAACGGTTTGATTAAATAGCCGTAAGGCTTGGTTGTACTTGCGCGTTTTATTGATTCGTCGTCTGAGTACGCTGTTAAATAAATAATTGGTATATCGTAAAGTTCATTTATCCTTCTTGAAGTTTCAACGCCGTCGATATTTCCTTTCAGCATTATATCCATTAAGATCAAAGCCGGCTGCTTTTCTATTACAAAATTTATAGCATCTTCGCCTGAGTTTACGGAACCGGTTACTTTATAATTAAGTTTTCGTAATGTCCTTTCCAGTACATACGCTGCGGTGCTGTCGTCCTCAACTATTAAAATTTCAGCGTCGGTCATAATTATATCTTCAATCTATAATTAAAATCTATTTTATTAATTCATGTTAAGCGCTATCCTTCAAGGTTACTAATTTAGCCCTTGAAGGATGCTCAGCAAATTCGCAGCCGAAGTTTAAAACCATGCAGCCATACAAAGCATGCATTACTGCTATTTTATTTAGTGTATAAATCTTGCTAAAGAAACAAAACCCTTGTTGAGTATAATATTTATATTCACCGTGCAGCATCTAACCGCAGCATGTTAACACTCTACCGGAAATATTCTGCAGCGGCAAGATTGAATCCACGCCGCCGAGTTTTATTGCTTCATTAGGCATTCCGAAAACTACACTTGTTTTTTCATCCTGGGCAATTGTAAACGCGCCGGCTTGTTTCAACTCAAGCATTCCTTTTGCGCCGTCGTCACCCATTCCCGTCATTATTACGCCGACGGCATTTTTGCCGGCGTACCTTGCGGCCGATCTGAACAATACGTCAACTGAAGGACGGTGCCGGCTTACCAAAGGTCCTTCTTTAATTTCAACATAATATCGCGCCCCGCTTCTTTTTAGCAGAAGATGATAATTGCCCGGCGCTATTAATGCTCTTCCGCGAATTACCGAGTCGCCGTTCTCGGCTTCTTTAACCGAAATCTTACATAACTCATTTAAGCGTTTTGCGAATGATGTGGTAAATTGTTCCGGCATGTGCTGCACTATAACCATACCCGGCGTATCTGACGGGAAGCCTTGAAGAAAAACTCTTAACGCTTCCGTTCCGCCAGTAGACGCGCCAACCACAACTACCTTCTCCGTGGTCTCCGCCATTGCTTTGTTGGATGGTTTGGAAATAATTACATCGGCAGACAACTTAGGCTGAACGATTGTTTGATGCGACGATCTTCTTCTAACATTTACCTGGGCCGCGGCTTTAACTACATCGCATATATGAATTTTTGATTCTTCAAGAAATTGTTTTGTGCCGAGCTTCGGTTTTGTTATTAATTCAATTGCCCCGTATTCCATTGCTTTAATTGCCGTCTCCGAGCCGTTTGCCGTAAGGCTTGAACAGATTACAACGGGAATCGGATGCTGGCTCATAATTTTCTGGAGAAATGTTAAGCCGTCCATCTTCGGCATTTCAACATCCAAAGTTATAACATCAGGCACTTCTTCTCTTATTTTTTCAACCGCTACAAAAGGGTTCGCTGCCGTTGCTATTACTTCAATAGAAGGATCGGAGGATAATAAATCCGCAAGCGTTTGCCTAACTACGGCGGAATCATCCACTATTAATACTTTAACCTTTTTCATTATTTTTCATTCTGCGTAAAAATACTTCGCCTTTATTTGAAACAAAGAATATTTTTCTTCCCTGCCTGCCGCCTACATCCGAGGTAACAATCTTCAAATTATATTTGTGTATCATTTTCTCGGCGCTAATTATATTTTGCCTGCCGATGCTTTTTTTGCTTGAACAATTAGAATTAACAAGAACGTCTGCACCGCCGAATATTTTCACTTCAATTTCACCGCTCTGTATATTTTGCTGCTCAAACTTTTGCAGCATTTTTGTTATTGTGCAATCAACGTATTTATACGGCTCGGAACAATCATCGCAATTAGCACTTGCTTCTTTGCAGCTCGGAAGCTGGCAATGAGAAATTCCGCCGTACTTTGTTCTGCCGCAAAACATCGTAATTGCCAAACAAGAGCCGAGTACTGTTGAAACGACATAAGACTTTTTACTAAAAAATACTTCTCCCGGATGCAAATAGACAACCGGCATATCTTTAAAATTAAGTTTCATTGCCTTTTTCTATACGTGCTTGCCGCCAATTGTGTTAAAGGCAAACTCGTGTTAAATATTGATTCGGAGTGCCCCATAAACAAGTATCCGCCCGGCTTTAAATATGTGATTAACTTTTCAATTAATTTATCTTGCGTAGGTTTGTCAAAATAGATAATTACATTACGGCAAAATATTACGTCAAATAATTCATTTACCCCAAAATCATTGTCCATAAAGTTAAGGCGCTGGAAAGCCACGCTGTTTCTTAATTCGGGAATTACCCTTACAAGTTTTTTTTGCCTGTCTTTGCTGCGCAAAAAATATTTTTTTATCAACTCCGGAGCTACCGGCTCAATTCTTTCTTCCTCATAAATTCCCATCGCGGCTTTTTGCAAAACTATTGTAGAAATATCAGTTGCGAAAATACTAAACAAATACCGCGGTATTTTATTTGCGAATTCATTAATCACTATTGAGATTGTATATGGCTCCTCACCGGTAGAACATCCCGCGCTCCACACTTTTAATGGCTGTTTTACTCCCACCTGGTATTCTTCAAGCAATGCGGGCAAAGCAATTTCTGAGAGGAATGAAAATTGTTTTGGTTCCCGGAAAAAATCCGTTTTGTTTGTGGTGATAACATCTATCAAATGTGTAATTTCATTTTTCGCGCCTTCTTTTGAAAAAAGGAAATCGCAGTATTCGGTGTACGAATTAATATTTAGGTCTCTCAATCTTTTTCTAAGCCGCGCTTCCATCATAATTTTTTTTGAAGGCGGCATCTTAATGCCGCTTTGGTTATATATAAAGCGGCTTAATTTTTCAAAATCATTTATTAATAATGAATCATTCATATATTCTTTGTTCATTGTTTCAGCTTGGTTTACTAAAGACAATTAGTATGCTCTGTGCATCTCAATAATATGTTTTACTGAGATGCACAAACTTCTTCTTTTTACTTTTTAGAACTTTTCAAAGTCATGGTCGAACCCGTCGCCCTTGCTCCCCAGGTCTATATCAAGGCCGCCAGCTTTTGTAATATTTTGTTTACCGTTGGTAGGCTTTTGAGCGGCAGAGCCGTATGTAATTTTCGAGTTGGTTATATGACCGATATTTGTTTTATGAACTTCATTGTGGGTTTGAAGTTTTAACCCGGATTGGTTTACTCTTTTTATTACCTGATTATT
>DAIERC010000515.1 GCA_027347125.1 Ignavibacteriales bacterium | reverse complement strand
CGGTAAATGGGGTAATGTAGAAATAAGCAAAAATGTTTTTGTTTGGGATACTTTAGATCAAGTATATAACTATGCAATTAAACATAAGTTCCCTTTTAAATTTCATAACCTGGTTTGGGGAAAACAGCAGCCTACCTGGATTAAAGATCTTGATTCCGCACAACAAGTGCAGCAAGTGGAACAATGGATAAAGCTTTGCGGTAAACGATATCCTAAGACAAGCTTTATTGATGTGGTAAACGAACCAATTAGAACTAAACAGGATACAGCTTACCCTCCGTATTATAAGGCTATCGGCGGGGAAGGTAAAACAGGATGGGACTGGGTTATCTGGTCTTTTGAACAAGCGCGAAAAGCTTTTCCGCACGCTAAATTAATTTTGAATGAGTACAAAATGTTAAACGGCCAGAGGCCAATTGATACGTTTATTCAAATTATTAACCTGTTGAAGGAAAGAAATTTAATTGACGGAATTGGTTGTCAGGGACATTTTCTGGAAGAAACCGATACTTCCGTAATACATAATAATTTGAAAAAACTTGAAAAGCTCGGGCTTCCGATTTACATATCCGAATATGATGTAAACATTGCCGACGACGCCAAACAATTGGAAAAGTATAAAGAACAGTTTCCTATATTTTGGAACTGCAAAGCGATTAAAGGAATTACATTGTGGGGATATATTCAAAATATAATTTGGCGAACCGATGCTTATCTTGTGCGTGCGGACGGCACCGAAAGGCCTGCTCTTAAATGGTTGCGCGCCTACGTTAAAGAGTCGGCCAAAGTAAAAAACTAAATGAACGGGAAACGGATTTCTTATTTAAATAAAAGCTCAAAATAAATATTTAAAAATAAAAATGGATGAGTTGATAGAAAAGATCGGTAATTGCATTGAACGCGGAAAGGTTGATAAAACATCTCCATATCCTAACGATATGAAAGGTATGGAAGGTGCTGATGAATTAACCGCGCAGGCTTTGGCTGCCGGTATCGGACCTGATGCCGTTTTGCAAGCTTGTAATAACGGGATGAAGCGTATAGGCGAAAAGTTTAGCCGTAACGAAGCGTTTATACCCGAGTTATTAATGTCGGCTAAATCTATGAATGCAGTTATGGCGCATCTAAAACCTTTTTTCCAATCTGGCAGCGTTAAAACAAAAGGGAAATTAGTTCTTGGCACTGTTGCCGGCGATTTGCATGATATCGGAAAAAATCTTGTTTCAATGGTGGTGGAAGGAAACGGCTGGGAAGTAATTGATTTAGGCGTTGATGTTAAGCCGGCTAAATTTATACAGGCCGTAAAAGAAAATCCCGGTTGCATTGTTGGCTTAAGCGCGCTGCTTACAACAACAATGGTAAATATGTCCAAGACAGTTAATGAGATTAAAACGCTTTATCCAGAAACAAACATTATTGTCGGCGGGGCGCCGCTTAGTATGCAGGCGGCAGAAAAGATGGGGGCCGACGGGTACGCGCCTGATCCGCAGGGTGCCGTTACATTTTTAAATCATCTAAACGCTGCCAGATAATTGCCGGAAAATCCGTATCGAATTATTTGTTCTAATTTTTTTTTACTTATACTGCCGAAGACTTAAAAAATATTTAAGGATTAAAAATGAGATCTCTTAACGCAGCATTAAAAAACGGGAAGGTGCTTATCTCCGACGGTGCCTGGGGTACCTTATTACATAGCCGCGGGCTGCAACCGGGCGAATGCCCTGAGTTATGGAATGTTACCCACCGCGATGAAGTTTTTGCCGTAGCTAAAAGTTATATTGATGCCGGTGCCGATATAATATTGACCAATAGCTTTGGCGGGAGCCCTTATAAACTTGAATATTACAACTTGAGAGATCGTGCTGCAGAATTGAACGAAGCCGCTGCTGCAATTTCAAGACAGGCAGCAAACGAAGATCATTTTGTGCTCGGCTCAATTGGTCCTACCGGAGTTGTATTAATGATGGGTCAGGTTTCTGAACAAGAACTTTATGATGGATTTTGCATACAGGCCGAAGCGCTTCAAAAAGGTGGTGCCGATGCTATATGTATTGAGACGATGTCCGCGATTGATGAGGCTGCGCTGGCCATTCGCGCTGCAAAAGAATCAACCGATTTGGAAATCGTCTGCACGTTTACGTTTGAAAAAACCATGAACGGCGAATACCGTACCATGATGGGGATTTCACCGATAGATATGGTTAAGGCCGTTAAAGAAGCCGGGGCTTCAATAATCGGCACAAACTGCGGTAACGGATTCGATCAGATGATAGATATTGTAAAGGAAATAAGAACCGCAGATAAAACCATACCTTTGCTTGTGCATGCAAACGCGGGCAAGCCCGAATTTAAAGACGGCGAAACGGTATTTCCGGAAACGCCCGAATTAATGGCATCAAAAGTAAAAGACCTGGTTAAATGCGGTGCAAATATTATCGGTGGCTGCTGCGGCACCACTCCCGATCATATACGCGCATTGGTTAATGAGTTGAAAGCGCCTTGATGAAAACCGGCCATCCGCAAATAGAGAGCGAAGATAGTTTTTGTAATGTAGCTATAAATTTCAGCCAGCTTAAAATAAATAAAAATTTAATTGAAGCCTCGCTTGGTTACCCGGAGAATACTATGCCGGAACATTTTGCCGGGATAATTGAAAATATAATTTCTGAGATGGAAAAATATATTGAGATCAAGGCAGGCTACCGTATTGCCCGTGTTGAAAAACCTTCCGATAGGCACGATGGGCTTCTTGTGAGCGGAACTTTTTTAAATATGCAAAAAATAGTTACAGGTCAGCTTAAAAAAGCGGAGAAGGCCGCCGTGTTTATTTGCACCATAGGCCAGGCGATGGAAAATTGGTCAAAGCAATTAATATCCGGCGGCGAAATTATGTTGGGTTATATGGTTGACGCAATCGCATCGGCAACGGTAGAAAACGTAACGGATTTATTACACGATTATATCGGTGATAAAATGCTGGGACAAGGATTGAAAATTACCAACAGGTATAGCCCGGGATATTGCAATTGGTCAGTATCTGAACAACATCAACTTTTTTCTATTTTAAATGATAAATCGTGCGGAATAAAATTAACGGAATCGGCCTTGATGATTCCGATAAAATCCATCAGCGGTATTATCGGCGTAGGCGCCGATGTTAAGCGCGTGGATTATA
>DAIERC010000514.1 GCA_027347125.1 Ignavibacteriales bacterium | reverse complement strand
TAACCGACTATAATTTTGCCAATAATCTTATTAAATCGGGTGCTTTTTGGTACGGTACAAAATATCCCGGCAATATTGAAGAATATATTTATCAGCCCACCGATTTTATCTTAAGTATTTTTAACGCTTACGAAAAAAAGAAACTAGAGAAGCATAACTTAAAATCGGATAAAAAACTTAAACAGAATATTTCCAACTTGCTTGAGATGAAGAAAATCATCGGCGAATCAAAGCCGATGCTTCAACTTAAAGAAAGCATTGAACGCTACGCCAAAAGCGATGTTAATATTTTGGTTAACGGCCCTTCCGGTACCGGCAAAGAACTTGTGGCGTGGAACATCTATCTGAAAAGTAAAAGAAAATATGAAAACTTCGTGCCCATTAATTGCGGAAGTATTCCCGCCGATTTAATCGAGAGCGAACTTTTCGGATATCAAAAAGGCGCCTTTACCGGAGCTAATACTTCTAAAGCGGGACTTTTTGAAATTGCAAATAACGGAACGCTTTTTCTTGATGAGGTTGCCGAGTTGCCGTTATCGGCTCAAGTTAAACTGCTGCGCGTAATTCAAGAGGGCGAGATTGAAAAAATTGGGCGAACCGAAAAAATTCAGGTGAATGTTAGGATTATTGCCGCGACAAATAAGAACCTTGCGAATGAAGTGAACAACAACAGGTTCAGGGAAGATTTATATTACCGCTTAAACGTTGTACCTTTGGATATTGTACCGCTTCGCTACAGAGGAGACGATATACTTTTACTGTTTGAACATTTTCTTAATTATTTCAGTCAGGACCTTGGGGTTGAAATTCCGCAGGTAGAGGAAAAAGCAAATGAAATATTGTTGAATTATAAATGGCCGGGCAATGTTCGTGAGCTTAGAAATGTTGTACAAAGATTAATTCTAAACAGCAACGGTGTTATCAAAGCCAAAGATATAAGCGATCCCATGATTTTGAGAAACCATGTTCTTATAAAAGAAGAAACTAACTTTGATGACCTTTACCAGGGGCAGGTGTTGCCTCTTAAAGAGATGGAAAGAATTTTCCGCAAAAAATATTTAACGTATGTTAGAAGTATATCAAATTCGGATTCCAGTGCTGCGGAAAAACTAGGAATTGCTCCTTCTAATTATTACAGGATGTGCAAAGAGCTTGGTTTTAAATGAGTTGTTTACCTTTATTATAAAAAATATTTGGCTATTTAAAATTTGATTACTGCTTTTATAACGTTGTCTTCATAATTTGCCACGGTCTCAAAAGCTTCCTGTGTTTTTTCAGCTGTGAACCTATGAGTTATCATAAAATCCGGCAGCCATTTACCTGAGCCGGTCAAATCAATTGCCGGTTGAACAGAGTTGTTTTGCCTACGAACATTTTGTATTGCAATCTCTTTTCTTCTGATTTTGCTTATGTCAAATGTAACCCTATCAACCCCGGGAATACCTACAATTAAAAGTGTGCCGCCCGGCTTAAGTATATCTATTGCCTGATCAAGTGCTTCCTGTTTTCCGCAGCACTCAAAAACCACATCGAGTAATCTGGAGCTTTTGTCTTTTACGATTGCCGGGACATTATGTTTTTCCGGGTTAGCTGTCCAGGTAGCGCCTGCCTTTTGTGCCGCCAATAAACGATAATCCAATTTATCGGTAACAAAAATTTTATTATGTCCCATTGTTCTTATCGATAATAAAACACTAAGACCTATTGGGCCTGCGCCGAGAATGCCGATTGTTTCAATATTCTTTTTTCCATTTAAAAATTGAGAGGCATAATATCCTATTGATAAAGGTTCAATTAAAGCGGCTTGTTCTGCGTTCACGTTTTTCGGAACGGGAGAACAATTATGTTCCGGCATAACAATGTACTCTGATAAACATCCTTCAATTTGGCCGGGGCAGCCTAAAAATTTTTGATTAAGACACGTATGTTCCCTCCCGTTTTTGCATTGATCGCATCGGCCGCACGAAAGAGCCGGATCTACTGCAACTATATCGCCGGGCTTCAATCTTTTTACATCTTTGCCAATTGCTTCCACTACCGCCGATCATTCGTGGCCGATTACAAAAGGGAAATCTATAACCTGGTCACCAATTCTTCCTTCTTTATAATAATGCATATCGGAACCGCAGACGCCTACCGTATCTATTTTTAGTAGTACGTCGTCAGGTTTTGATATTTCCGGTTTTATGCTGTTAACAATTTCAAACTTCTTTTTACCGGTAAGAGTAATTTTTTTCAATTGAATTTACCTATGAGTTAAAATAAAATCCGGATAAATATTAATAATCCTCTGAGATAAAATTATGTACATGAAATATAATTGCTATCGGGATGAAGACGGAGAAGTATATTAAATGTACGGGCGAACATCCAGCGTATTCATTCCCGCCTTCGATGCGGCTTCCAGGCCTGCGTCGCCGTCTTCAAACACAAGACAATATTGAGGATCTACATTCATGCTAAACGCAGCGGCATAAAAAATATCAGGAGCAGGTTTCGGTTTATATGGATCGTCTGCGGTAAGTATGAAATTGAATAAATGGAATATACCGATTGTGTTTAATTCGGCATTAACAATATTGCGAACACTGCCGGAAGCTACCGCAATAGGCAATTTGCCGTAAAACGAACGGGCTACTTCAACAACAGGTTCTATCGGCTGCAGGGTACTTACATGTTGTTTTATAAATTCATGTTTCGCCAAAAGAACTTCATCTGGATCCAGATTGGTTTTGAATGTTTGATTGTACAAAATTATTATGTCGGTTTCTTTCATTCCCTTTAAAGAAAAAAGAAATTTCTCGTCGCATTTAACATCAAATTTTTTAAATGCTTCCTTCCATGCCTGCATATGAAGCGGCATTGAATTTACAAGTGTACCGTCGCAATCAAATATTAATGCTTTTATACCTGCTTCTACGGAAATTTTTTTCATTAATTGTTATCTGGATTTTTGTGAATGTTTTTTTTTGTTGATGAACCGCTTAAAACAAATCGAGTTACTTTAAATTCATTTATAAACCGATTTCATAAATAATAAACCGCCCAGATTATATCAAGCCCTAAATCATCAAATAAAAAAATATTACGGCAACTTAAGCCGGAGGTTGTTTCTTTGTAATAATTGCTTTACTGCTACATTCCCTTTTTAATTGAGTGTAAGATCGTTCCATTTTAATTCTTTTTTGAATTCGGAAATATTGGTGGATTCATTAATTAATAAAAATTATATCTATGTCATCTCTGCAAAATCTTCCAGGTATTCCGAAGTGACTGCCTGGCTAAACGCGGTATGATGAGCATCTCCGGCTAAAATCAATCAAAGTAATTAAAGATAACCCATAACCTGCAGCCAGTTCTTGCACACTTCCGGCCAGTAAGATTCCGTCTCTCCTTTTTTCCCCATGCCGAATCCGTGTCCGCCGGTTTGAAAGATGTGAAGCTCTGCCGGGATATTAAATTTTTTTAAGGCTAAAAAATAGTTAATGCTATTTTGAACGGGTACGCTTTTATCGTTCTCGGCAAGAACAATAAACGCAGGCGGAGTATTTTTATTTACCTGAAGATCGTTTGAAAAATTTTCTATCTCGGTTTTTGTAGGATTACTACCCAGCAGATTTTTGCGTGAACCTTTATGCGTTATTTCAGGCTTCATTGAAATAACAGGGTAAAGAAGAATCGAAAAGTCCGGGCGGGCGCTTGTCGTATCCGCGTTGTATATCTCATCATTATAGTGCGTACATAAAGTTGAGGCCAAATGTCCGCCGGCCGA
>DAIERC010000508.1 GCA_027347125.1 Ignavibacteriales bacterium | reverse complement strand
GCCTTTAAAAACATCTGACCTTTCATTTACCGGAATTTTTAGCTGATAGGCTAAATCTATAACGTCTTGTGCAATTAAAAAATATTCAGAGCTTCTGAACCGGTTGATATCCAGCGCATATTCTTTATCTGAAATTTTACTTAACTGCTTTTGAGTCTCGGCTATCTTTTTCCACAGGTCGCCGTACTTAGCGTTTAATTTACTGTCGGAATGAACAGCTTCCTTAAATTTATTTTCAAAATCAATTTTCTTTTGCATTAAAACCGGATTGCGCAACCCATTAAGCATACCGGTGTAAGCCTTCAGCGAATTTGAAAACATAAATAAACGGTTCTGCAATTCGGCTTTTCTCTCAGGATGTTCTTCGATTGATTTGGTATAAATATTTACGAGCTCGTTTATAACATTTACCGTTCTGGGATATTGAACATCTCTCATATACTCAAGTTGAGCAATTGTTTTCAACCTATCCGTATGCCCCGGGTTTCCTACTACAAAAACGGGTTCGCCAGGTTCTGCACCTTGCGGGCTCCATTTAAAATAATGTTCGGTTTTTAATGGCTTGCCGTTATCATAAACTCTGAAGAAGTTGCAATCGAGATCGTAGCGGGGATAAGTAAAATTATCATAGTCACCTCCGAAGTATCCCAATGAAGCTTCCGGAGAAAATACCAACCTTACATCGTTATACCTTTTGTATCCGTACTCGGAATATTTTCCGCCGTTATATAAGGTAACAACCTGTATTCTTAAACCGGTTTTCTCGCCTTCGGATTTTTCCAGATCGCTAATTGCTTTATTTTTATTTTGAAGTTTTTGATCCGGAGTAATTCCTTTGTCAATAGCCGCTTGAATTTCATTGGTTACATCTTTAATTAACACCAGCTGATCTACGTACAAACCCGGAACCGGTCTTTCGTCGGCAAGTGTAGGGGCGTAAAAACCGTTATCAAATAAATCTTCTCCCGGTTTTGTAACTTCAGCAACGCTCTCCCTTCCGCAGTGATGATTAGTCATAACCAAACCATCGGCAGATACAAATGAAGCAGAGCAATAATTTGCAAATCTTAATGCGGACATGCGAACATTGTTAAGCCATTGTTCGGTTGGTTTAAAATTATATTCTTTTTGAAAATAAGCCAGCGGAGGATAATCGAATGTCCACATTTTACCGGTATCGAATTTACCGGCTTTAACGGTATCTAAATCTAGCCAGCTGTAATTGCCGCCTGATGATTTTTGCATTTGACCGGTAGAAGAACAACCGGTTAAATAAAGAAAAGAAATCAATACTGCTGCAAACAGATTGAACTTTAGAAGAAGTTTTCGCATTAGTAATCCTTTATTTTAATTAAACAAAAAAAGCTATTGCGGTTTTACCACAATAGCTTAATTATAAAAAATTTAAGATAAGAATTTAGCATCAACAATTTTGACACATTCTATAATATTGAATAACACACTCATCCGAAAAATAATTTTATTCTACTTTCCGGCAAATTTATGAAAATTAATTCGCCGGAAAAGTGCCAAATTTAACTTGATTGGAATGCTGTGACAACCGATTCATCACAAAATATAACCGTTCATCAACTTTAATTTTGATAGGATTTATGAAACTTGGTGTTTGAGATTAGAGTGTAATATTTTATTAAGCTTACCGGCTTAACCGCATCTATTTATAACTAAACCTAATATAGGTAATTCATAAATACATGCGGTTTACCGGTATCTTCAACAACAATATTGATTGCTTTTGCCTTAGTATCCGACCGCGAAACTAAATATACGAATCCGGTTGATACAATGGTTCGATTTCCCATTCGTCTTCTATCGTGCCTACACAATGAGAACACTTGGGAACACTAAAAACCACCTTTTCTTCACTAGGCGTTGCACGAACAAAATTTAAAATTGTTCTGCAGCTTGAACATTGTACAATATGCGAAGTTGTGGTTTTTGCGCTGCAATCAGGACATATGAAACCCAACTCTCCCGGCGTCTCATCAGGGTTTACCAGGAATATAGCGTTGCATTTCGAATTATTGCATTTTGCGAAGTGCCATTTTACAGTATCTTTAGTAGCGATAACTCTCTCCCGAAATTTTTGATTGCTTAACATAATATCTTATTTGTAAAAAGTCTATTGAAAAATAATTCTCTTTTCTGATTAAGTTCTTAATTGAATCAGTATAATATTTTTGTAATTTTAGTGCTGTAAAATATATCCTACACCAATACAAAGTAATTCACAATTAAATCTACGACAAATTTTTCTTTTTTTACTAAACGGAGACAGGGAATAATGGATAATATAAATTGTTTTAAAGCTTATGATATTAGAGGGAAAGTGCCATCCGAATTAAATACCGAGTTGGCGTATAAAATAGGTAAAGCCTACGCAAAATTTTTAAATGCAAAAAAAATTATTATCGGGCACGACGTGCGCAAGTCTTCCGAAGAACTTTCCGAAGCTTTGGCAAAGGGTTTAAATGAAAATGGTGCCGATGTTATAGATATCGGGCTTTGCGGTACCGAAATGATTTATTATGCAACCCCTGCTCTTGATGCCGACGGCGGAATTATGATAACCGCCAGTCATAATCCAAAAGAGTATAACGGAATGAAATTCGTTAAACGGGATTCCGTACCGGTTGGTTATGATTCCGGATTACATGAAATAGAACAAATGATTTTAAGAAACAACATAGAAATGAATGTTGATACCCATGGCAAAGTAACAAAGCAAAATGTTATGGACGCTTTTATTAACAACCTAAAAAAGTTTTACGATAAGGATAAAATAAAACCTTTAAACGTTGTTGTAAACGCCGGTAACGGTTGCGTTGGCCCCGCACTTGAAAAAATTGAGCCTTCACTTCCTATTAAAATGATAAAAGTTTTCTTTGAACCCGATTCTGATTTCCCAAACGGCGTTCCAAATCCGTTGTTGACCGAAAACCGTCAATCTACCATGAACGCGATTGCCGCAAACAAAGCCGACCTGGGTGTTGCCTGGGACGGCGACTACGACCGCTGTTTTTTCTTCGATGAAAAAGGAAATTTTATAGAAGGATATTATATAGTAGGACTTTTGGCAAAATCTATTTTAAAGAAGAATCCCGGTGAAAGTATTGTACATGATCCGCGGTTAATCTGGAATACGGTAGAAATAGTAAAGCAAAACGGCGGCAAACCGGTTGTATCAAAAAGCGGCCACGCTTTTATAAAAGAAAAAATGAGAGAAGTCAATTCCATTTACGGCGGTGAAATGTCGGCCCATCATTATTTTAGAGACAACTCTTATTCGGACAGCGGTATGATTCCCTTCCTTCTTATAATGCAATTGGTGTCGGAAGAAAATAAACCGTTATCCCAACTGGTTGAAGAAATGATAAAAGCATATCCCTGCTCCGGTGAAATAAATTCAAAGATAGACAATCCGGCAAACAAGATAACAGAAATTGAGAAAATATATTCCGACGGGAAAGAGGATCACCTTGACGGCCTGAGCGTTGAGTATGATAAATGGAGATTTAATTTGAGAATGTCTAACACCGAGCCGATAATACGATTAAACGTTGAAAGCAGGAACGATATAAAACTGATGCAAGAAAAAACAGAAGAGTTGTTAAGGCTTATAAAAAGTTAGGTTCAATACCGAGTAGGGCGACTTAACAAGCCGCCCTATTGTTAAAATATATACTCCTATTCGATTACAAGATTATCTTCAAACTTGGGCAGCGTAAAACTAAACTCTGAGCCTTCGCCTAATTTTGATTTTACCAAAATCTCGCCTTTGTTCAGTTCTATGAATTCTTTGCAGAGTATTAACCCGAGCCCGGAGCCTTCTTCTTTTTGAGTACCCATTGTTGATATGTTTTGATCTATCTGAAACAGCTTATTTATCCTATCCGGCTCTATTCCTACCCCGGTATCGGCAACGGTTACCCGTACAAATTTTTTCTCGTCATTTACCGTAATATATACCTTACCGTTTTTGCCAGTAAATTTTATTGAATTGGAAATGAGGTTTCTCAGGATAGTTTGAACCATGTTCAGGTCGGCAAAAACCTCTGTGTTATTGGCATTAATGTTTATAACTATACCCTTGCTTGCGGCATTGCCTCTGTATAATTCTGTTATTTCATTTAATACTTCTTTCAAATTTATTTTTTCTGGTTCCAAAACAATTCTTCCTGTTTTTATCCTTGCCCAGTGTAAAAGATTTTCCAGAAGTCCGAAAGTTTGCCTTGCCGATTTTAGAATATTTCCGGCAATAATATTAAGATCGTCTTTAGTCAAATTATTTATTTCATCTACCAACAGCTTTGAAAAACCCAGCAAGGCAACAAACGGGCTGCGTAGATCATGAGCAATAATAGAAAAAAATTTATCTTTGCTCGCAATTTCCTGATTTAAATCTTTTATTGTTTTATTCAGATCCCTGGTGCGTTCAAAAACTTTGTTCTCAAGTATTTTGTTTCGTTTTTGTATTGTTCTGGTTCTCGTCTGGAAAATAAAAACTATTATTAACAATAAGCCGAGCCCGAATGAAATTCTAAACAACCATGTTTGATAAAATTCAGGCATAATAATTATTTTTAACGACGCTTCCTTCTCGTTTTTAATACCGTTATTGTTAGTAGCTCTAACATAAAAAGTGTATTCGCCGGGGGACAAGTTTGTATACGTGGCAGAGTTTCTTGTGCCTACATCATTCCAGCCGATGTCAAAGCCATCAAGTTTATACCGGAACGTATTTTTCTTTACATCAAAATAATCAAGCAGTGCAAAGTCCAGCGTAATTACATCTTCTCCATGCGGAACGTAAATAGTTTTTGCTGTAGTAATGGATTCACGCAAAATACCGTTTGGGGAAATTGGAACTGAACGATTAAATATTTTTAAATCTGTTAATACAACAGGGGCGGTTAAATATTCATCCTTAATGCTGTCAGGGTTAAAGTATATTATGCCGTCAATCCCGAAATATAAAAACCCGTCTTTGGATTTAGCGGCAATATTTTGGAGGAATTCCAATCCGCTTAATCCTTCTTTTTTTCCGTAATTATAGAAGACACCGGACTTTCTGTCAAACTTCGATAATCCTTTGTCGGTAGCAATCCACAAGAAGCCTTTGTTATCTTCCTGTATTGCGTTTACCAAATCGCCCGATAACCCCTTCTTTTCGGTATAGACGGTAGTCTTGCCTGTGTTTGGGTTATAGCTATTTAGGCCGGTGGTTGTTCCAAACCATAAAATTCCGTCGGCGGATTCAAAAATTGTATAAACTTTGTTATCGCTTATATAGTTTTTGCTATTTGATCCATTATAAAAATTAGTAATTTTTTTTGTTCTGATATCAATTTCACTTACTCCTCCGCCGTTTGTTGCAACCCAAATTTTGCCTTTTGATCCTTTACAAATATCCAGAATAAAAGTGCTTTTAATACTGTTGGAATCCGCAGCGTTGGGAAAATATCTTGTAAACTTTTCAGTCTTTCTATCAAAAAAATTTAGTCCCCACCAGGTTCCGAACCAAAGGTTGCCGTCGCCGTCTTCGCATATGGTTGTTATCCCGTTGTTGCTTAAAGAACGGTTATTGTTTGCGTCATAAGTAAATAGTTTAAATTTGCCTGTATCGGGATCATATCTTTCCAATCCGCTATTGTTAGTACCCATCCAAACAAGGCCTTTATGATCCACAAAAACGGATCTTACAAAATTATCTACCAGACTGTTTGGGTTGCCGGGAATATGTGAGAAATAAATTATCTGGTTAGTTTTGTCCTTTATTTCGTACACTCCGTCGATAGTAGCATCCCAAATATTATTATGTTTATCTATGAATATCGATATTACCCTGTCGCTAATTAAACGTTTGCCGGTCTTCTTGTCATATTGATTAAAGCTGGTGAACTTATTTTCAGATTGATAATATTTACTAATACCGTGATATGTACCTACCCATAAAAGGCCATCGTTGTCTTCCATAATTGAATAAACAGTATTGTTTATTAAGCTGGAAGAAATTTGATAGTTGTTGTAAATCCGTGTGAAATTATTTTGTTGAGGATTATATTTATTTAATCCGAACAGGGTTCCAACCCATATATGATTTAATTTATCCCGGAGTATTGAAGTTATGTAATTATTCGAAATAGAATTCGGATCATCCGGCGAGGAATCGTAATGCGTCATTTTTTCAGTTAGCTGATTATACTTATAAAGGCTTTGCCCGTTGGTTCCAATCCACAAATTTTTATCATTATCTTCATAAAGAACCGAACTGAATCTGTAAGTAAAGTATTTAGAAGCGGCAGGATGTGCAAATAATTGTTTTAAAATTGTGCCGTCTTTCCGGATACAAGTAAGTCCGTCCCAGGTTCCGAGCCATAAATTACCTTCATAATTTTCTTCCATTCCGGTAACACTGTTTTGCAGATCGGGATTTAATCTATCGCTAACTTTTTTTATAACCGTAAAGTTATCTTGCTTTAAGTTATACTTATTTAACCCGTCTAAAGTGCCAACCCATAGTATCCCGGTTTTATCTTTTAAAATAGATAAAATAAAATTATTGCTTATACTATTCTCGTCATCGGGATCGTTTTTATACCGATAAAATTTTTCGTCTTTCCAATCGTATTTATTCAACCCGTTGGAAGTACCAACCCAAATGTTGCCGTTGCTGTCTTCGGCAAGGCAATTTATTGTACGGTCGGAAAGGCTATTTAAATCCGAAGTGTCGGGGGTAAAAATTTTACATTTATAACCGTCATACCTGTTCAAGCCGTTCGGCGTCCCGATCCAAATGAAGCCTTTGCTGTCCTGGATCATACAGGTAATGTTATTCATCGATAAACCGTTT
>DAIERC010000506.1 GCA_027347125.1 Ignavibacteriales bacterium | reverse complement strand
CTGCGAAAAGATTGTTTGACCTTGATTCATTTTGCCGCTCCAAGATTTTGATTGGTTGCGACAATATTAAATTCAAATCGATAACAATGAAAATGTTCTGTAACATTATAAATTTAAATAAATTACAGCTCCGGTTCACTTAAACAACCGGACACTAGTGCAATAAACTGATGAACAGGGTAAACTTAATAAAAAGTCTAAATTATGGGAGTTAATATGGCAGATATAATTCAAGTTCAAAACGTGTACAAATCGTACTGGCGTGATAGTTTTGAAACATCTGTTCTTCATAATATTTCTTTGGGTATTAACGAAGGAGAGTTTCTTGCATTAATGGGTCCCTCCGGATCGGGAAAAACCACGTTGCTTAATTTGATTTCCGGAATTGACAAACCGTCGAAAGGAAATATTGTTATAAACGGAACTGATATTTCTAAACTTGGTGAGTCGGCGCTTGCCAAATGGCGCGCAAATAATATCGGTTTTGTTTTTCAGTTTTATAATTTGATCCCTGTGCTTACAGCTTTTGAAAATGTTGAGCTTCCTCTTCTCCTTACAAAGCTTTCGAAAGCAGAAAGAAGAAAACATGTTGAAATGGCTCTAAACATTGTAGGACTCGGCGATAGGATGGAGCATTATCCTAAACAGCTTTCAGGCGGCCAGGAACAGCGTGTTGCAATTGCAAGAGCAATAGTAACTGATCCTGTTATTCTTGTTGCGGACGAACCTACCGGCGACCTTGATAAAAATTCGGCGGATGAAATTCTTATACTGATGGAAAGGCTTAATAAAGAATTCAACAAAACAATAGTAATGGTTACACACGATCCGCACGCCGCATCTAAAGCTCATATTGTCCGTCATCTTGAAAAGGGAGATTTAATTCAGGAGGCCGTATGAAAATATTAAAATTGATTTTTAAAAACAGTATGCGTCATAAACTTAGGACGTCACTCACTATTGTCGGTATTGCCGTTGCTGTGCTTGCATTCTGCTTACTTCGTACGGTTGTAACTGCCTGGTATTCAAGCGAGCAGGCAACATCGGCAAATAGATTAATTGTTAGACAATCCGTTTCATTTATTTTCCCTTTGCCGTATGCTTATCTTGAAAAGATTGAAAAAGTACCGGGCGTAAAAGAAGTATCGTATGCCAACTGGTTCGGCGGAATTTATATAGACAGAAGCAACTTCTTTGCGCGCATGGCAGTTGATGCCAGTACTTTTTTTGACGTGTACGGTGAGTATCTTCTTCCGAAAGATGAACTGGATACTTTTAAAAAAGAACGAAACTCTTGTGTAATCGGAAGTGAAATAGCGAAGAAATATAATTTGAAGATTGGTGATGTTATGACGGTTGAAGGCGACATATACCCAGGCACCTGGGAGTTTGTTGTGCGCGGAATTTATAAACCGAAATACAATTACACCGACGCAACGCAGATGCTATTTCATTGGAGTTATATAGATGAACGGATGAAACAAGATTCTCCCGGAAGGGCCGGTGATGTCGGCTGGTACATTGTTTATATCAATAATCCTTCAAGGGCCGCGGCCATCTCTGCTGAAATTGACGGGCTGTTTAAAAATTCGCCCGCGGAAACCAAAACAGAAACAGAGAGCGCTTTCCAGCAGGGATTCATTCAAGCTTCCAGCGCAATAATAACTTCTATGAATTTTATATCATTCATAATAATAGGTATTATAATGCTGGTGTTAGGTAATACGATGATAATGTCGGCGCGCGAAAGAACCCGTGAATACGCAGTGTTTAAAACCTTAGGCTTTACCGGTAAACACCTGGCCGGGATTATAATGGGCGAGTCTTTAATAATATCGATAATCGGCGGTGCGCTCGGGCTCTTAATTTCATACCCATTAATCGCAGGCTTCGCCGAAGTAATTCCAAAAGGAATGTTCCCTGTATTCCGGCTTGAACCCATAACAATTATTCTGGCATCAAGCGCCGCTTTAATTATAGGTATAACGGCAGCCATTTTCCCGATACAACGCGCAATGAGCACTAAGATTGTAGAAGGATTCAGGTTTGTTGGTTAAGCCGGTATTTAATATTCGTTTCCTAAAAGGAACAATAAATTTTACGAAAAGTTTTTTGAGGATTTTAAAATGAAAATTCCCTTTAAATACACTATAAGAAATTTTAAGAATAGAAAACTAACCACCGCAATTACCGTAACTGGTGTTGCGCTAGTAGTGTTTGTATTTGCCGCGGTTTTAATGATGGCTTACGGAATACAAAAAACTATGAAGGCTACCGGAAATGAGGACAACGTAATGGTTTTCCGTAAGTCGGCAACATCCGAAATATCTAGTATTATTCCCCCGGACATTCAAAACATAATAAGCACTCTTCCATATATCGCAAAGAAAGCCGACGGTACGCCGGTAATTTCTTATGAGCCGGTTGTAGTAATTAATCTTAATAAGAGGAGCGGCGGCTTAAGCAATATAACGGTAAGAGGCGTATCTCCAGCGGTAAATGTTCTTCGCCCGCAATTAAAAATTGTTCAGGGAAGAATGTTTAACTGGGGAATGCGCGAGCTGATAGTTGGCGATGCAATTACAAAAGGATTTGAAGGCGCGCGGATTGGCGATTACGTAAAATTTGCAGGCGATAACTGGAAGATTGTCGGCGTCTTTACCACCGATGGAAGCGGTTTCGATTCGGAAATGTGGGGTGACGCTTTGCAGCTTCTTAACGCATTTAACCGGGGAACAACAGTGTCAACAGTAACATTAAAACTATATGACCCGGCCAATTTTGATAAGTTTAAAAATGCTTTTGAATCCGATAAGCGGCTTCAACAGTTTGAACCCCAAATAGAGCAACAGTATTTTGAAGATCAATCGGCGGTTATGTCTACATTTATACGAATTCTAGGAATCTTTATTACAATTATTTTTAGCTTTGGTGCAACTATCGGCGCAATGATTACAATGTATGCGGCGGTAGCTAACCGCACCATGGAGATAGGTACGTTAAGATCACTCGGGTTCAGCAGAAGATCTATTTTAAGCGCGTTTCTTACGGAATCATTAATACTGTCTTTAATCGGCGGCGGAATCGGTTTATTCCTTGCGTCGTTCCTTCAATTTTTTACGGTATCAACATTAAACTTCGGATCGTTCGCCGAGCTCACTTTTGCGTTTGCTTTGTCTCCGTCAATAATAATAATCTCATTGGTGTTTGCCGGATTCATGGGATTTGTGGGAGGCTTTTTACCGTCATTCAGGGCGGCAAGGTTGAACATAGTTAAAGCATTAAGAGCCGGCTGATAATGTAAGAGAGTATTTGTAGGCTTCATCACTAAATATATATTATTCCTGTACGATAGTTTACTAGGGGTGATTGGAAGTACCAGACAATGATTTATAGTGATAGAAGCAAAGGAGGTGAAAGTATGGCTATCAGCGCAATTGGTCAATCTTCGGTTTCAAGTACTAGTCAAGGTTCCCCAAAACCTGAAGTAGCAACGGGATCAAGTTCCCGCCCTAAAAGCGACTATGCTACAATTTCTCAAGCGGCAAAAGAACTGGCTGCTAAAAAAACCGGCACAACTTCTCAAGAGGAAGCAACCGAATCAGTAAGTGAAAAACTTAGCGAACAAGTATCCGGCAGCGAGTCATAAGCCCCGCGGATTTGTATTTAGAGAAGAGGAGAAAAGTTGTAAAATTTCTTTCTCTTCTTCTCCTTTCCTTTATATATAAATATAATTAGTTACCTTTATAATTATCTGCGGTTTGGGAAAATTTTTTAGCAGGTAAGTGCCGGTAAAAAAATCCGGAAGATGAGCTTCAAAATATTTTTCAGTCATCTTCCGGAGATAAAAATTGGGAAAAAGAAATCGGATTATTTATATAATACCAAATACTCCCACGGCTTTAATTCAAATTTATTTGATGCGTTCAGTTTAACTTTTTTTCCTGAAAATAAATCTTTGTAAGTGCCCGCGGTTTCTTTATTGTCGAATGCTACTTTTTCTTTTCCGGGTGAAAGATTAAAAACAGCTACTACTTTATTTCCGTCTTTTTCTCTGAAGAAAGAGAAAATCTTGTTATTGTCGTTGGTTTCAATTCTATTCATTTCGCCGCCGGCAATACCGTTCCATAATGCTTTGTTGTTTAGTTTTAACTTTACCAGCTTTGTATAAAATTCCCTGAAAGGGCTTTTCTTCCAATCTATGGTGTCTTTATCAAAAAATCTTAAACGCTTGTTCATCCCTATTTCCTGCCCGTTGTAGATTAAAGGC
>DAIERC010000504.1 GCA_027347125.1 Ignavibacteriales bacterium | reverse complement strand
CAAAGCCGCGGCCGATTATCTTTCCGCAAAAATTGAAGCCGGCGCTGATGCTGTTCAGATATTTGATACATGGGGCGGAATTCTTTCTCCTGCTGATTACCAGGAGTTCTCGTTGAATTATATTTCAAAAGTAATTTTACAAATAAAAAAGAAAGACCAGCCGGTAATTGTGTTTTCAAAAGGTGCTCATTACAAGCTAAACGAGATTGCCGCCTGCGGTGCGAATGTAGTAGGACTTGATTGGACCATGGAGCTAGGCGAAGTAAGAAATAAGATTGGTGATATGGTAGCCCTGCAGGGTAACATGGATCCTACATTGCTGTACGCGCCGAAAGAAAAAATACGTGAGGAAGTAAAAAAAGTTTTATCGTCTTACGGTGAGGGAAACGGGCATATATTTAATTTGGGCCACGGCATTCTTCCCGATGTTGATCCGGCAAATGCAAAAGCGTTGGTTGATTTTGTAAAAGAAGAAAGCAAACTATTTCACCGCAAAGATGCGGTGATACAAAAAAATAAATAGAGAACGATTGATGAATTTGACGTTCCAAGGTAAAGGTTAATAGACGGATTTAAAGTAATGTTGAATAATTTTTGAAACTTTGCGCCATAGCGTTTTGGCGGTGAGAACAAAAGGAGAAGAACAATGTTTGAAGTGAATTTGGAAAAATTTAAAAAATATGATAAACCGGGACCGCGTTATACAAGTTATCCCACGGCGCCTCATTTTAATGAAGGTTTTACGCACGAAAATTATCTTGACGAAATTTTAAAGACGAATTACGGCGAGGGACTTCCCGATCTTTCTCTTTATTATCATCTTCCGTTTTGCGATACGCTGTGCTACTTCTGCGGATGTAATATGGTAATTACACGCAACAGGGATCGCGTAAAAGAATATATAAAATATCTCAAAAAGGAAATTGACCTCGTAAGAACGTATCTGCTTCCCGACAGAAAAGTGTCGCAGCTTCATTGGGGCGGAGGTACTCCAACTCATTTAAGGCCTGAAGAAATAGATGAGCTCGCCTCTTATATTCGACAATCGTTTCAATTTAATGATGATTCCGAAAACGGCTGCGAAATTGATCCACGTGAATTAAAGAGAGAACACCTGGAAGCTCTTAGAAAAAACGGCTTCAATAGAATAAGTATGGGCGTGCAGGACTTTAATAGTAAAGTACAAAAAGCCGTAAACCGGATTCAGCCCGAAGATATTACGAGACAAACTGTTCAATGGGTTAGAGAGCTCGGCTTTAACAGTATAAATTTGGATTTGATGTACGGCTTGCCGTTTCAAACAATTGAATCGTTTGCCGATACGGTTGATAAGGTTATTGATATTTCGCCGGATAGAATTGCGGTATTTAATTATGCGCATGTTCCATGGATGAAAAAACATATGTCCCTCATTCATGCCGAGGATTTACCTTTGCCTGAAATTAAACTGGAAATACTAAAGATGACAATTGAAAAACTGACAACGGCCGGTTATGTTTTTATAGGAATGGACCACTTCGCAAAACCGGATGATGACCTGGCAATTGCGTTGAGAGAAAAAAAACTCTATAGAAATTTTCAGGGTTACAGTACAAATTCCGGCGCAGATTTGTACGCGATGGGTATTACCGCAATTAGCCAATTGCATAAAGTATACGCGCAAAATTATAAAACGGAAAAAGAATATTTTCAGGCTCTTGATAATGAGAGAATCCCTGTTGCCAAAGGTTATAGTTTAAGCGATGACGATATTTTACGCCGCGATGTAATAATGAAATTGATGTGCAACTTTGAGCTTGAGTTCAAACCAATTGAAGAAAAGTACAAAATTAATTTTAAAGAATATTTCGGCTGGGGATTAAATAACCTGAAAGTGATGGAACACGATGAACTGGTATATATTAACGCCGATAAAATTGAAGTTACTCAGATGGGAAAATTGTTAATAAGAAATATAGCGATGAATTTTGACGGCTATATCGAACGTAAAGAAGACACTGCCAGATATTCTAGAACAGTGTGAAGCAATACATAATATCATCCGTTAAAATTTTTTAACCGAAAGTCACAATAATAACTTGAATAAAAAAATTGTAATACTAGGTGCGGGAATTTCGGGTCTGGCTGCCGCATACTGGCTTAATAAAGACGGTTATGATGTAACCGTGCTGGAGAAAAAAGCCGAAGTTGGCGGCTCGATGGAAAGTGTGGTTGAAAAAGGCTATATGTTTGACCGCGGCCCGAACAGCGGACTTGAAACTACCCCGTTAATTGGCCAGTTGATTGATGGATTAAATTTAAGAGATCAACTTGTTTATGCGAACAAAGAGGGTAATAAAAGATATATTCTAAGAGACAACAACTTATATCCTTTGCCCATGAGTCCACCCGCGTTTATTAAAACGAAGTTATTCAGCACAGGCGCAAAACTCAGGTTGTTTGCGGAGCCGTTTATAGGCAGATCCAACGACGGTTATTATCAAAGTATTGCTGAGTTTGTTAAACGCAGATTGGGAAAGGAATTTTTAGATTACGCAATAAACCCTTTTGTGGCCGGTGTGTATGCCGGTAATCCTGAAGAACTTAGTGTTAAATCTGCTTTCCCTAAACTATACGCTCTTGAAGAAAAGTACGGCGGATTAATTATTGGCTCCGTTAAAAGTATGAGGGAAAGAAAAAAGCGCGCTGAAAAATCAAAGCAAAGCGCTAGAATGTTTTCTTTTATTGACGGTATGCAAACTCTTCCCAAAGCAATTGCGGCAAGCCTGGGCAATAATGTGATAACTTCTGCTGAGGTAACCGGCATTAAAAAAACACAAAACAGCTATTCGGTTTTGTACAACAACTCTGGAACTGAAAAAGAAATTGAATGTGATGTTATTTATTCAACTTTGCCGGCTTATTTTGCCGCCGATTTATTTAAGCCTTTTGATGACGGTTTGGAAAAACATCTTAAAGAAATTTATTATCCCCCCGTACTTGTTGTATATCTTGTGTATAATAAAACCGTTATTAAACAAGCGCTAGACGGGTTCGGATTTTTAATTCCGGCTAAGGAAAAAAAATCTTTTCTGGGCGCTATCTGGAGCTCGGTTATTTTCCCAAATCGGGCTGAGGGCGACACAGCTTCTTTTACACTATTTATCGGCGGCGCTAGAAACCCTGAAATCGGCAATATCGATAAAGAAATTTTATTTAAAAAAGTGCGCGGCGAGTTTGAACAGCTGATGGGAATATCAGCCGACCCTGTTCATTTCTTTTATCGCTACTGGCCGAAATCAATTCCTCAGTATAATATCGGATATATTGAACACGAGAAATACATAGAAGAATTTGAGGCCAAAAATCCGGGCATAGTGCTTGGAGGAAATTATCGCGGCGGAATATCCGTTGGCGATTGTATAAAAAATTCTGAAATTATAACGAATAAAATTAAAGAGCTTTGTGTCTCGGCATCTTAGCGGAAAATTAATTTACCACATGTAAAGACGCAGAGGAAAGGAAAATGAATATGGCAACCTATCCGACAAAAAGATTAAGAAGATTACGTTACAATCCGTTAGTTAGGGATATGGTACGTGAGACGGAATTATCAAAGAATGATTTTATTTATCCTTTGTTTGTTGTTCCGGGAGTACAAGTAAAAAAACCGGTTAAATCGATGCCCGGTGTTTTCCAGATGTCGGTTGATGTAATTGTGGACGAATGCAAAGAAGTTGAAGCGCTTGGAATTCCGGCCGTCATTCTGTTCGGTATACCTGAGCATAAAGATGAAAAGGGCTCGGAAGCTTACGACCCTAATGGCATTGTACAAAAAGCAATCAGGGCAATCAAAGCGGAAGTAAAAAATCTGCTGGTAATAACGGATGTTTGCATGTGCGAATATACATCGCACGGGCATTGCGGGGTTTTGAGCGGTGAAGAAATATTAAACGATGAAACGGTTTCGTTACTTGCTAAAGAAGCGGTATCTCACGCAGAAGCCGGTGCCGATATTGTTGCTCCTTCAGATATGATGGACGGAAGAATTGCCGCCATAAGAAAGGCGCTTGATTACAAAGGCTTTACTAAAATTCCTATTATGAGCTATGCTGCAAAATACTCATCCGGTTATTACGGACCGTTCAGAGACGCTGCCGAATCAACTCCTGCATTTGGCGACAGGCGCTCGCACCAAATGGATATTGGCAACAGCGATGAAGCTTTGAGAGAAGTGGAATCGGATATTGAGGAAGGTGCTGATATAGTTATGGTAAAACCTGCAGGTCCTTACCTAGACATAATTCGTCGTGTAAAAGATACGTTCGGAATGCCAACTGCGGCTTACCAGGTTAGCGGCGAATATGCTATGATTAAAGCCGCCGGTATTAACGGCTGGATTGATGAGGAACGTGTTATGATTGAATCGCTGGTTGCAATTAAACGCGCCGGCGCGGATATGTTCTTAACTTACTTTGCCAAAGATGCCTCAAAATATTTAGATAAAAATAGAAGATGATATCAGCATTTTAATAGCATTAGGATTTACTTTTGAACTTACACTTGAACATGAACCCCCATTGTTCAAGTATAAGTTCAAGGTTAAGGGTAAGATTACAAGCATGAAGGCTGTTCATGAATTTAGAAACAATACGTGAATATTGTCTAAACAAAAAAGGAGTTACCGAAAGCCTTCCTTTTAATGAAGATTCTCCCGTGTATAAAGTAATGGGAAAAATATTTCTTATCGCTAATTTAAATACGCCGGTTAGTATAAATATAAAATGCGACCCCGAAAAAGCAGTTGAAATTAGAGAAAAATATGATGCCGTTACTCCCGGCTATCATATGAACAAATTACACTGGAATACAATTGAATTTAATTCTTCAATTTCCGATGAAGAAATATTGGAATGGATTGATGACTCTTATAATCTTATTGTTCAAGGTTTGAAAAAAGCCGACAAAGAAAAATTAAAAAGCATATAAACCTATTTCTGGTTTTGTGAAAAAAACATCGAAGACATTTTTTAGGAAATACTCACCGACATTGCCCATTTTAAAATTATTCTAATTTTAAGCAAATTCCGCATCATTAGTAAAAAACATTGTGCCTAAAATCACCAAGCGTGGATAAATATTATAAAGGCGTTGCAACATTAAATGTTATAACATATATTTGACATAAAAATAATTCAAACAAATTAACGGAGGTTCCGATGTCAGCAACAGATGTAAAAACAACTTGGTTGGTAGATAAAAGTCATACTAAAATTCAGTTCTCGGCAAGGCACATGATTATCTCTGAGGTTACAGGGCATTTTGGTGATTATGATTTAAACTTCAAATCCGGCGATGATTTTAGCGATAGCGAAATAGAATTTACTGTTAATGTAAACAGTATTGATACCGGGATTACTGATAGAGACAATCATCTTAAAAGCGCGGATTTTTTTGACGCCGAACATTTTCCCAAACTGGTTTTCAAAAGCACATCAATTAAAAAAATAAATGACGAGAAATTTAAATTAACCGGCAATTTTACAATCAGAAATATTACAAAGCCCATAGAACTGGACGTAACTTACGGTGGAACAATTAAAGATCCGTGGGGTAATACAAGAGCCGGATTCAAATTACAAGGAAGTATAAACAGATTTGATTATGATTTGAAATGGAATGCACTTATGGAAACAGGCGGCGCGGTTGTAAGTAAAAACATAAATATCACCTGCGATGTTGAATTGACGAAGGCTGTCTAATTTCAAAAGATAACGTTAAAATAATGACTCGCGAAATGATTAAAAAACGGTATTGACCAAAGACGTACGATGATAAAGTAATACACGATGAACAATGATAAGTTTGTTGGAGGCGGCCCTGGGTAGGCGCCGTCTTCAATAAACAAACGCCTATTGTTTTTTATGGATAAAAAAAGTAATTGATTAGAATAAAATAAGAAAGGCCGGTTGCCTATATGAAAAAGGTTATACAGCGCTCGGACGAACGCGGGGTTGCCGAACACGGCTGGTTGCACAGCAGGTTCAGCTTTAGTTTTGCGGAATATTATAATCCAAAGCAA
>DAIERC010000493.1 GCA_027347125.1 Ignavibacteriales bacterium | reverse complement strand
AAGGTACTTCTATATTGTCTAAATTTTCCATGTATAAAACAAATGAGCCTTAATATTTGATATTTATAAATATCAAATTCTTTGCCACTTGTATGTGCAAGAAATTTTTTATTAAATGAATATTAATTCGTTTTCCTTTTTCATAAAAAAGAAAAAAAATATTTTGTTTCTTTTGGATGGGAAAATGCTGGCAACTTTTATTCGCGGACAAAAGTTTATACAGGCAAGTAACGGTAATATTTTTTAGTGATTAAATTAATTTTTGCTTCACATGAAGCAGGATTTGCTTTGGGATAATTGGGAACAATTTAAGTGCAGGTTTAAACTTAAGTTCAAGAATTATGTTGTAATTATTAAGCGGAGATGTTGCCGGAGATTTCTAATCTATTTTTTACAACGTTGTAATCGTCTCTTTTGTTCATGTTAAAGAAAGTATCTTTTTTATAGAAGGGAAGCAGCTCGGCGTCAATTATTTCCGCGCCAACTATGTCAATTAAGCCAAGTACTTTGCAGCCTCTCTTTTTTGGTTCGTTGTTTCTTCCTTCGTCATTTAGTTGAGAAGACAGGATGCTGGTGGCTATTGGTAGAACTGACTTATTATAAACTCCGCATAACTGCTGAATATATCCGTCGGCTTTTGCAATTGTTATTGGCATATTGGTTTTATATTCAATGAGATAGTTTATCATCTCCTGGGTCATTAAAGGCGTGTCGCAAGAGATAACAAAATTTTTATCGGTAGAAGAATAAGTTAAACCTGAATGAATTCCCGCCAAAGGGCCCATCTGCGTGTATATGTCTTGATACATTTTCATGCCGAGAAATGTATATTCATCGGGAGTATTTGTAATTAAAATTACTTTTAAAAAAATATTTTGCATCAAATCTTTTACATGCTCAATAACAGTTTTATCGTTTATTTTCATAAGCGCTTTATTCTGTCCCATCCTGGTGCTTTTACCGCCGGATAAAATTATACCGGTTATATCATTATGCATTCGGCGGTTTCTCCTTTACGCGGGTTCATTCTAGCTTCTTCAATTATTATAAGGCAATTCGATTTTCCCATCTCTGCAAGATTGCCTGAAGATTGGTTGCCCATCTTTTTAACGTAATATTTGCCGTCGTTACCGCAGCTATAAACGCCTCTCATAAAATGACGTTTAGTATCTTCTTTCTTCAGATCGTCTTCTAAAGTGGCCGTGAACCTGTTATTTATTTTTAGCTTAAATAAATTCATGATATTTTGTTGTACGAATAAAAAGAAATTTACCAGGCTGGAAACAGGATTGCCTGGAAGACCGAATACCATAGTTTTTACATCATTGCGTTCGTAAGTTCCGAACAACACCGGTTTGCCTGGTTTTATTTTGACCTGCCAGAATTTTGTTTCGACGCCAAGATTTTCATAAACTTCTTTTACATAATCGAACTTGCCGAATGAAACACCGCCGGTAGTTATCAAAATATCTAGCTCGCTTTCAAGCGCCCATTTTAGCCTGTCATGTATAAGCTGCTTATCGTCCTTGGCGATTCCAAAATTTACCGAATGCATATTTATATCTCTTACGGCAGAAATTATAGCGTACAAATTTGAGCATCTTATCTTATCGCCGGCAGGAGTTTCATGTATATCAACAAGCTCATCGCCGGTAGCCAGAACTCCGATTTTAAGCCTCTTAAATACCTTGAGCATGGATCTACCACACGACGCGGCAACCGCAATATGGTGCGGCTTAAGTAAAGTATTAATTGGAATTGCTAATTTTCCCTTTAATAAATCTTCGCCCTGCTTCCTGGTATTTATACCTTTGGCGAATCTTACACCCTCGTTAAGGTAAGCGAAATCGTTTTTTATTTTCACATCTTCAACGGGAATTACAGTATCACAACCAGCTGGTAATTTAGCGCCCGTCATAATGCTTATTGCCGACTCTTCATTTAAAATATAATTATTAAATTTTCCGGCAGGTATCTCGCCGGTAATTTTCCATTCTTTAATATTTTGATTAAACTTAATTGCAAAACCATCCATAGCCGAGTTATCAAACGGAGGCAGGTTTATATCCGAAAGAATATCTTCAGCCAAAACACGGTTAACAGAGTTTAATAAATCAATTTGTTCGGTCTTCACATTTAATTTGTTAAACTCGATTCGAATAATTTCCAGAGCTTCGTTATAACTTATCATGGTAGTTTACTAATGTTTGTTTCAGTGTTTAAGAAGTAAAATAATTATTTACTCCTGAAGTGTAAAGATTAAAAAACAGTTATAATGTCATCAATAAAAATGCTGCCGCCTTTTATTACTTTTGCAAAAATGCCTTCGGTTGGCATAACGCAATTACCTACTTTTACAAATATAGCGCATTTTGTATGACATTCTTTACCGATTTGGGTAATCTCCAGAACAGCGTCTTTGCCTATTTTTATTTTTGAACCAACTTGAAGATGGGGAATATCAATAAACTCGGTAGTTATGTTTTCCGCGAAAGCTCCGGGTCTTAATTTAGGTAAACCTGCTTTTCTCATTTTATCGATACTTTCAACCGCGAGAAAGCTAACCTGGCGGTGCCAGTTGCCCGCATGTATATCGCCTTCAATACCATGATTTTCAATTAGCGTTGCCGAAGGAACGTTGGATTTTGGAATTCCTTTTTTCTTGCTGATGGAAATCGCTACAATCCTGCCGCTAATTGTTTCTTCTTTTCTTTCGTCCAAAATTTCATTTTCGATTAATACTGTTTCCATTGTACCACTTTTTTTTATGTCTATAAATTATGTCCGGTCTTTTACCGAATAATTTCCGCTTTTACCGCCGGTCTTAGACAATAACTTTATGTTTGTAATTCTAATAGATTTATCGAGAGATTTACACATATCGTAAACGGTTAAAGCCGCTACCGAAGCCGCAGTAAGTGCTTCCATTTCAATACCGGTTTTTGCAACTGTCTTAGCGAAGGATTTAATTTCTAACGAATTATTTTTATCATTTAGCTCTATGTTAACATCAACTTTTGAAATTTGAATGTTGTGGCACAAAGGAATTAGTTCGGAAGTTTTTTTAGCCGCCTGAATGCCCGCGAATTTAGCGATTGCCAGAACATCGCCTTTGGCAATTTCATTATTTTTTATCTTTACAAAAACCTCACCGGAAACAAATACCTCCGCAAAAGCTTCCGCTGTTCTTATAGTATCTTCCTTTGCGGAAACATCTACCATTTCGGCTTTGCCTTTGGAATTGATATGTGTTAGTTTATTCATTTATCCGCCTATGCTCAGCATATTGTTTTCTTCAAGTTTAAGCAACTCATCAATTCCAGGATGAATTTTCTTTTTTAGTTGCAAAGAATTTTCTATAAAACCGCAAATGTCATCATCGGAATAATTCTTGTCATTTAATAATTCTTTAAAGCTCAGTTCATTTTCACCTGCGGAGAACAGACATAATTTCATTTTCCCCTGCGCATCAATTCTTAGCCTGTTGCACGTTTCGCAAAAGTGGTTGGATATTGAACTTATAAAACTAACTTTCCCGGTATGGCCCTGAATGTTATAATCTTTAGCAACAAGATTTTTGTGAGATGTTATTTCGGTTAAGCTATACTCTTTTTCAATAATGTTTTTTATCTCATCGTAACTAATAAACCCGTTTTGGTTCCACTGGTTGTTCCCGAAAGGCATAAACTCAATAAACCTAACGTTCATTTTTGTGTCTTTAACCAGGTTAACAAAATCAATTATCTCGTCGTCGTTAACAAACCTCATTACAACAACATTTATTTTTAACGGCTCAAACCCAAGCGCCGAAGCTTTTTTGATAGAGCTAATAACCGAATCAAGGTTATCCTTGCCGGTAATATATTTAAATCTTTCAGGCTTTAAAGAATCTAGGCTGATATTAAGTTTATCAAGTCCGAATTTTTTTAAATCATAAAGCTTATCTTCAAGCAAAGTTCCGTTTGTGGTTAAACCGATCTCAAAGCCGTATTGTTGTTTTAGTAAATTAACCGATTCAAAAAAGTTAATTACATCTTTCCGAACCAGCGGTTCTCCGCCGGTAAAGCGGATTTTGGTTACCCCTAATTTACCGGTGAAAATATTTATCAGCCTTAGCAATTCATCATAAGTAAGTATTTCATTGCGATGAAGCTTTTTAAATTTTGAATCGGCGGGATTGCAATAGATACAATTTAAATTACACTTATCTGTTAATGAAATTCTTAGGTAATCATGCGCTCTGCTAAAACTATCTTTTAAGGTTTGCATATCCGGTTATCAAAGCATTTTTATTATTTGTCTTCTTTATCAACAACATCATCAATCCAGCTTAAGGCTGCCATCATCGAAGGCAAACCGATAGTAGGAAGCGAAAGAAGCACGGCATGCACCATCTCTTCTTTTGTTACTCCTACTTTAAGAGCCTTTCTAACATGCGAATGAAATGCGCCTTCCAAACGCGCGCCGGCAGAAATGCCCAATTTAATTAATGCGCGGGTCTTTTCATCAAGCGGGCCGGCACCGTGAACCGCATTGCCTAATGACTCGTAAGCATTTGCTACTTCTGGGTAATCTTCCTGGAATTTCTTAAATCTTTTGGGAATTGCCATTGTTTAATTCCTTTATAAATTGATATCGGTATAAAAATATAAATTCTTGTTGAGCTAAATAAAACAAAAAGCGACTTTAAAACTTAGTATTTATAAATATCAACAATTTTGCCAGACGAAAAATTTGAAATAATTAGTTAAACCAACATTTTTTTATGGATATTTCTCACAACTAAGAATGGGTTGATTTATAATTCCTTTTTTCGAAAAGATTTGAAGCAGAGTCCGAATATTTATTTATGACTGTGGGGAAAAAATTTACCACTTGGGAAGAACACATTTAGAGCTTACAGCAGGCATTTCACCGGAATTCAGGTACAGCATCATAGGCTTTGATTCAGGTTGGTGGCAGGTTAAACATGCCCCTACGGTTAAAATGTTTTTTTGCTCTTCAACACTAAAAGGTCTTACGTTGGTTCTTGTTGCAAAATAACTTTTTCGTGTTTGCAGAAATCCAATCCATGCATCTTGC
>DAIERC010000060.1 GCA_027347125.1 Ignavibacteriales bacterium | reverse complement strand
TACCTACATATTTAATTTCGATCTTACTTCTCATAGTTGTGCTTGTTATAGGAAAAAGGATCTCGGGAGCGAAAAGCTGGCTAGGCCTGGAAGGGTTCGGGTTTCAGCCTTCGGAACTTGCCAAGCTCGGAACAATACTGGCTCTTTCCGCCTTCTTAAGCCGGAAGAATACCGATATCGAATCTTTTAAAGATATTTTGATAGCGCTGGCAATAGGCTTTCTACCTATCGCACTTATTATGGTAGAACCTGACCTTGGAACATCATTTGTATTCATGGGATTAATTTTAACATTAATATTTTGGAAAGGAATTAGTTTATTCGGTCTGTTCGTAGTCCTTTCACCAGGCATTGTTGCAATATCTTCTTTGTTTGGCCCCTTATATTTTGTAATCTGTCTTGTGATGGTGTTGCTGGCATTGTTCTTTTTCAGAAAGGACATTTTTTTCAGCGGTTCAATTTTTGCGATAAATATTGCGGCTGGTTTTTTTACGGGGTACGTATTCAAAGCCTTAAGCCTGCATCAGCAAACCAGAATAAGATCGTTCATTAATCCTTCTGCCGACCCATTGGGCGCGGGGTACAACGCCATACAAGCTAAAGTTGCAATCGGTTCAGGGGGATTGTTGGGCAAAGGTTTTTTATCGGGCAGCCAAACACAGCTTCAATTTATTCCCGAACAATGGACAGACTTTATTTACTGTGTAATAGGTGAAGAGTTTGGTTTTATCGGAACAATGATTACGCTGGGGATTTTTCTATACCTATTTTTAAGAATATTAAAACTTGCTTACTCTGCTAAAGATGAATTTCTAAGTTTAACATTAATAGGAATTTTATCCGTTTATTTTATCCATTTTCTTGTAAACGTTGGAATGGTTGTTGGTATAATGCCCGTAATCGGCATACCTCTTCCGTTTGTAAGTTACGGCGGAAGCTCGCTGCTGTCTAATATGCTTATGCTGGGAATTGCTGCAAACATATACCGCACCCGTAAAAATTATACTTGATCTTTTGTTAAGAAAGATAAATTCTTTTCAATTTATATCTTCATTAAATATTTAACGGAGTTACGTTGATACTTTCTGATAAAAAAATTTTAGAGGAAATTGAAAAGGGGAATATTTTAATTGACCCGTTCCGAAAAGAAAACCTGGGCACAAACAGCTACGATGTCCATCTTGGCAAATGGCTTGCCGTTTATAAGAATGATATACTGGACGCTAAAATTCATAATGAAATTGAGACCTTCGAAATTCCTGATGAAGGATTTATTCTACTGCCTTCAAAATTGTACCTCGGTGTAACCGAAGAATATACCGAAACAAGAAATTACGTTCCCTTTCTGGAAGGTAAATCAAGCATCGGCAGATTGGGCATAGACATCCATTCAACCGCCGGTAAAGGCGACGCAGGTTTCTGTAATACATGGACCCTGGAAATTTCCGTGAAGCAGCCTGTAAAAATTTATAAGTACATGCCTATTGGCCAGATTATTTATTTTCACATCAGCGGCGATGTTGAAACGCCTTACAACATTAAGAAAAGCGCCAAGTATATTGAACGTACGGAATATCCGGTGGAATCAATGATGTTTAAAAATTTTAAATAAAGAAAAATTATGAAAGCAATTGAAAAATTAATAAACAAAAATAAAGAAGGTAAAATTATCTGCGTCGGATTGGATACCGACATTACTAAAATTCCATCTCATCTAAAATCCTTTACCAATCCGGTAATGGAGTTTAATAAAACGATTATAGAAAATACGGCGCCATATGCCGCGGCGTTCAAAATTAATTTTGCTTTCTATGAAAGCGATGGAGTAGAAGGGCTGAGAAATATCTAAAAAACTTTATCGCTTATACCTGATGATATATTGGTAATTGCCGATGCTAAGAGAGGTGATATTGGCAATACTTCTTCGATGTATGCAAAATCGGTTTACGAGCATTTTAAATGCGACGCGGTTACTATTCATCCTTATATGGGAGAAGACTCGGTAAGACCTTTCCTGGAATATGAAGACAAATTAAATTTTATACTTGCGCTTACGTCAAATTCCGGCGCATCGGATTTTGAGAAACTTAAACTTGAAGACGGAACTTTCTTATTCCAAAAAGTGATAAGTAAGGTTAATAGCTGGAATAGTAAACGGAATTGCGGCATCGTTTTCGGTGCGACAAAAATTGCTGAGTTGAAAGAGAATATTAATTCGTTTGAAAACCTGGCGGTACTGTTACCGGGAGTGGGGGCGCAGGGCGGTAGCCTTGAGGAGGTTGTTAAAACCTTTAAAGAAAACAACCGGCTCAATCTTGTGGTAAATGTAAGCAGGGGTATACTTTATAAATCAACCGGAACAGATTTTGGCGAAGCGGCGCAAAATGAAATAGCTGAGTTAAATAAAACAGTAATTAATCTGCTGTAATATTTTAAGCTTCTTTAATTTTAACTCTATTTTTGTTAGTTTTGATTTTAATTCTTCCAAATTTTCAAGAACTGCTTGGAAAGGGGAAAGTAAGAGTGACTCAATACCAAATAAAGGAACCTCCTGAAAAAAAAATAACCGACTACCACGTCCGACAGGTATTATATTGCCAGGTTGCCTCTAATATTTCTTTTCATAATTCACGTTATAATCTTTCCGCAATAGAATTTCAAAAAAAATTATTACTTAAAAGAATGAAGAAGAATATTTTATCCATAAAATAACAATGGAGAATTAATTTTTAATTAAACAAATATTTTATAAAAGTAGAGCACAAAAAATTTCATCCTCTAATTGTTAAACGAGAGAGCAAAGGCAGGAATAAAATGAAAAATATTATTAAGGTACCGGAAAAGTTTTTATATGAAATATGGAAAGAGCAAAATTTTGTCAGGGAATTATCAACTAAAGACGGGCAGGTAATTCAGGTTATTGATATCGGTACCGAGAATAAAGAAGTAGGAGGCCCCGATTTTAAGAACGCTAGAATTAAAATCGGCAATATTACTTATATGGGAGATGTTGAAATTGACAGCTTTTATTCTGATTGGAAAACCCACGGGCACAGCATAAATAAACGGTACAATAAGGTAATACTTCACGCTTCTTTTAATAACGACGCAAACCATTCTTACGTATTTACTGCCGATGGGAGAAAGGTGCAGTCGATTGCTTTAAGCAGGTTTGTAAAGACCGATATAACTTCGATTATCAAAAAAGCGCTCCTTTCCGAGACTAAAAGCAAAATCAATAAAATGCCATGCACCGAGGTTAACATGGAAGTGAGCGAGAACGAAAAATTGGATTTTGTATACGGCCTCGGTATAAAAAGATTTAAAGCGAAGTGCGATAAAATGCTTGAGCGTCTTAAAGAGTTATCTTATTTAAAAGATATGCGCCTGAAAGAGCCGGTTATTAAATACGAACTTGATGAAAGATTCTATAATAAAACTTTTACAAAAAAGGACTTCAGCCATCCTAAAATATGGCAGCAACTTGTTTATGAACTTGTGTTCGAAGCTCTCGGGTATTCAAAGAACAAAGAAATAATGAAAGCTTTGGCCAGGGCTGTTACAATAGATTTTCTTGATATGATAAAAATAAAAGAAGAGTTTGTTGTTTATACCGAAGCGGTTTTATTCAATGTAGCGGGGCTTATTCCCGATGTAATGGATGTTAAAGATGACGAGACATCAGACTATTTAAGAACAATAGTTGAAAAATGGAATTTTGTTAAAGATGGTTATGATAGGCATATGTTTAACTCGACACAATGGCATTTTATGAAACTTCGTCCGCAGAACTTTCCTACTATTCGTTTAGCCGGCGGCGCGAGGCTTATAAATAAATTATTACACGGAAATTTAATAGAAGAAGCTATTGAAAAAACCGAAACGATAGATAACATTAATAAACTTACAAATGTATTAAGATCTTTATTTATTATAAAAGGCGACGGGTACTGGCAAAAGCATTATGTGTTTGGCGAAAAAGCGAAAACACAAATTAATTATTTCTTGGGCGCATCAAGAGCCGACGAAATTTTAGTTAATATAATTCTGCCGTTGCTGTCAATATATTTTGAAATTTTTGATAAGAAAGAATTAAGCCAAAGAGCTATAAAAGTATATTTGAACTTCTACCAGAAAAGCGAGAATAACCTTGTAAATGAGGTTGCGGCAACGCTTATGCTTGGGGATGCATGGAAGAGAAGTGTTTTATACCAGGGAATGATAGAGCTATTCAGAAATTATTGTTCACGAGAAAAATGCCTTGAATGCGAAATAGGGAAGAAGATTTTTAATTAATAGCTGGTTTATTGTTAAGGATTTTTCTTATTCCCGACAACGTATTTGATTATATCAACCTTTTCAATAGTAATCAAACCGCCGCTATTTGCTTCATCAAAAATATCGTGAATAAGAGGAAGAAACTTGTCAATTTTTTCTTCTTCATCTACAATCTCAATAATCATCGGCATATCTTCTGAGAGCCGTAAAATTTTAGATGTATGAATGCGGCTTGTTCCTCCAAAACCCATTACTCCCTTAAAAACTGTGGCGCCTGCCAGATGTTGCTTTCTTGCTTCTTGCACAATTTTTTCATAGACCGGAATATGGTGGATAATATCTGATTCACCAACGAATATTCGAACAAGCTTTGCTTCGCCTTTTAATTCCATTTTAATCTCCTTAATAAGCATGCGCTTTATTTATAAGCTCCCAACTTAACTTAATAGTTTCGAAATTTTGTATGCTAAGAACAATGCAACAAGTGTTAATAAAATATTTGCCAGAATATTAATCCCCGCGCCAAAGAATTCTTTATCTTTAAGTAAGTTTATAGTTTCATACGAAAATGTTGAGAAGGTGGTTAGGCCGCCGCAAAAGCCTGTGGTTAAAAAAATCCTCATCTCAACGCTTATCAGTTCATTATCATTCAGATAGAACATAAACATACCGATTAAAAAGCTGCCCAATAAATTAACTGAAAGAGTTCCGTAAGGAAAATCTTCCGGTAAAAATTTATATACAAAGCTTGACATCCAATAGCGAAGCATTCCGCCTAAGCCCGAGCCCATAAATACTACGAAATAATTTTGCAATTTAATATCTCCTTATATATACAAACATACTCATTTGCGGTAGGAGTTATTAGACCGAAGGGAAACCTGCCTGCCGGTAGGTAGGTTCGGACAGTTGCCCGCTGTTGCGGAAAGGCGAACCCCATCGCCCTTTTAAATATACCAAATCCGGTAAATATTTAAAATAATTTTAATCACAGGATTAGTGTTTATCAGCATGCCCAATTTGAACTCAAAAAAAAATTACGGAAATTAGCAAAGGTTTTTAATGGAGTAAAAATGGATTTAAAAGCAATAAATAATTTGCCTGAACATAATGGCTCCGAGGCTTTAATGCCGCTTCTGTTTGTGGGGCACGGCAATCCGATGAATGCTATTTTGCAAAATGAATTTTCTCTCGGTTGGCAGCAAGTTGCAAAAGCATTACCGAAACCTGTAGCTATTCTTTGTATTTCTGCACATTGGGAAACCGAGGGCACTTTTGTAACTGCGGTTGATAAGCCAAGGACCATTCATGATTTTTACGGCTTTCCCAAAGAATTATTTAATGTTGAATATCCGGCGCCAGGAAACATTACTCTTGCGGAGGAAACAAAATCTATTATAACAGCCACAAAGGTTGAATCAGATTTTAACTGGGGACTTGATCATGGCTGCTGGTGTGTGCTAAAACATTTATATCCGTTGGCCGATTTTCCAGTTATTCAGCTAAGCCTTGATTATCATAAGTCTCCTGAAATGCACTATGAACTTGCCGGTGAGCTTTCATCTTTAAGAAAAAAGGGCGTGTTGATAATAGGCAGCGGAAATATAGTGCATAATTTGGGTTTGATTAGTTGGCACGATAATCAAGAATATGAATGGGTTGCCGAAGCTAATGAAAAATTAAAACAACTTATCACGTCAAATGATCATCGTAAATTGATGGCTTATAAGCAACTTGGTAATGCTGTTCAACTTGCTATTCCAACGCCGGAGCATTTTCTACCGCTGCTTTATATACTCGGACTAAAAAATGAAAACGAACAGATCTCTTTTTTTAATGATAAAACAGAGTTAGGTTCAATTTCAATGACGTCACTTAAAATTGGTTATTAACATTCATTTTAAATTTTCATACCCGTCCGAAAGAAATTTATCATAAATCTTAAAAACAGGGGTCCGACTGGAGATTTTAAAATTATTTCTTCTTGACAATTTAAAAATTAATAAATAACTTAGTATACCAAGTATGCTAAGCATATCAGGTGATTTGAAAAATAATTGAATATTTAATCTTTTCTACTGTGGGAGAAGTGAATGAGTACCAAAATTATCAAATTCAAGCTTTTTTCTGCAATTATAATATCTTTATTTACTCTCAATATTACTTCCGCTCAAACCAGTGAAATTTCCGGAAAAATTAGCGATGCCACCGATGGGTCTCCTTTATGGGGTACTAACATAATTGTACACGGCACTTCAAACGGTACAACTTCCGATGTAGACGGCAAGTATAGATTAGTAAATCTTAATGCGGGTACCAATGTTATTCTTTTTAGATATGTTGGGTATAAAACCGATACGGTAAGAATAAAAATAACCGCCGGCGCCGCAAGAAAAATTGATATTAAGCTGAAACCGGAAGTATTACAATCAAATGAAGTAGTTATTACCGCTCAGCTTCAAGGGCAGCAATCAGCAATAAATCAGCAAATAAACTCAAACTCAATTGTAAACGTCGTATCGAAAGATAAAATTCAAGAATTGCCTGATCAAAATGCCGCAGAGACTTTGGCGCGCCTTCCCGGTATATCTTTGCAAAGAGATGGAGGAGAAGGGCAAAAAGT
>DAIERC010000478.1 GCA_027347125.1 Ignavibacteriales bacterium | reverse complement strand
ACAAGATTTCTGGAGCCTTTATTACGTTCTAGGATTTCATGAGCAATTCTCGTAATTATTCTGTTTAATCCTTCTGCGTCTACAATTTTTGATTTTATGTCCATATACAAAAAATCCTCCTTGGCATATTGCCGTGGAGGTTACCTTATTTTATTAAATTTTTTTTCATCCTTTTCCATCTCTCAGGATAGAGTTAAAGGTCATTATTTTCAGTTGATAACTTAGGATAATTAGAATAAAAAGTAAAGAGATTTCATTCACTTTTTTGAATTAAATTTAAAACCGAAAAACCAGGCGGCTCATATTTAAAATGACTATTAAACGCAGCTCTTCTTTTTTTAACAAGAGTTTGGATTTTTTCGTCAAACAGTTTATTTTGCGTCGTTAATTTACAATATTAACAAAGTGGATTAACCGCTCAGAGTTTAATTGTGTAATTTAAAACTCTGTTATCTTTGTAGGTGATTTACAAAATAATTCTTCGGGGTGTAGCGCAGCCCGGTTAGCGCGCTTCGTTCGGGACGAAGAGGTCCCCGGTTCGAATCCGGGCACCCCGACATGAAATTTTTCACTTACATATTATTTAGTGAAAAGGTAAACAAATACTATATCGGTCATACTAATGATATTGACGACAGAATATCGGAACATAATTCCAAGCAATGTTCTTCTACAAAAAACGGCGCACCCTGGAAAGTAGTTTTTCTGCAAGGGTTTTCTACTAACTCCAATGCTGTTAAATTTGAGATGAAACTTAAATCGATGAAAAGTAGAAAATATCTTGAATGGTTAATTTCTAAAGGTTAGCGCGTCCCGATTTAATCGGGAAGGTCCCCGGTTCGAATCCGGGCACCCCGACATGAAATTTTTCACTTACGAATTGCATAGTGAAAAATTAACTATTAGTGGTTAGCACAAACGAAAAGCCTTACAAAACAAAATAACATTATGGCTCAAAATCATTCTTTCGATATTGTTTCCGAAATAGATTTTCAAGAAGCGGATAATGCCGTTAATCAGGCGATAAAGGAAATTCAACAGCGTTACGATCTGAAGGATTCCAACACGCAGATTGAACTTAATAAAAAAGATAAATTTATTCTCATAAACACTAAAGATGATTATTCAAGAAAAGCCAGCATTGACATTTTGGAAACTAAATTTATTCGTCGTAATATTTCCATAAAAGCGCTAAAATTTGAAGAGCCCGAAACAGCTGGCGGCGGCAGATTAAAACAAAAAATTACTCTTCAAAGCGGCATTTCAAAAGAAAACGCCAAAGTTGTTACCAAGCTAATTAAGGATTCAAAATTAAAAGTTAGCGCCCAGATTCAAGACGAACAAGTAAGAGTTCAAGCCCCAAAGATTGATGACCTGCAAGCGGTAATCCAACTAATTAGAGAAGCCGAACTCGACTTCCCCGCTCAATTTGTAAACATGAAATAATTTTTTTGCAAAACCAAATTTCTTCAACCAAGAATTAGAAGTGTAGTTCAGAAAACATCTTTTCAAAGCTTTCCGATATTTTGTTTAATCAACTTTTTCCACCGGAAAATCACATTTAATTTACTTCTTATTAATACGCTGCGTGTTTATAGATTTTTTTTCTATTTTGGTAATTATTTATATCAAGAAAAATAATGAAGCTGACGAATAATTGTTATGCGATATTGGGAATAGGTTTTATACCACCTTGGACGGTGAGCTCCGGCTTCGTTGTTGGCGAAGAAAAAACATTAATCATTGATTCCGGCCCGAACTATTTGGCGGCTCATACAATTTTTGGCTACGCTAAAAACGTAAAACCAACAAATGAAATTATTGTGGTTAATATTGAAAAACATCTCGATCATATCGGTGGCAATTCGCTGTTTCATGAAAACGGAATTAAAATTTACGGCCACCCGGCAATCAGCAGAAACGACGATGATTTGATAGTGGATATTTCCGACTTCAACAAAAGTATTTTAAACTCAAAAAGAAAAGCCGCACATGAAGAATATGTATTTTACGAAAATACCCGAATAGTAAATCCCGGAGCGCATGTAAAAAACGGAGAGGTTATATCTCTAGGCGGCAACACGGAAGTGTCTGTCATTTATACTTTAGGCCATACGCCAACCAATATTTCTATTTTAGTAAAAGGCGAAAAAATATTGTACTGCGGCGACCTTATTACAAGCGGCTATTTGCCCAATCTTGAATGCGGCACAAAAGACGACTGGAACATCTGGATGAATTCATTGGATTTAATTTCAGAACTGGATGTTGAGCAAATTGTTCCAGGCCACGGTAAAATAATTAGCGGCGCAAACATAAAATTTGAAATAACAAGAATGAAGGAATTATTAAATGAAGCAATTATAAATAACAAGGCACCTACGGTAGAATAACGGATAAATATCATTCGAAGTGCCGCCGGGGAAGCATACCATTCAAGATAATTTTAACCCAACGATTTTTTTTTAATAATATGCTTAAGAAACAAAATGTACCATAACACAGACGTTAATTTAGAAACTGTTATAAAGCGCCGAGAATAACTAATTGTTATCTGTACAAATAATTTTATCTTCTACGATAATTCCCAATAAGTTTGCAACTTTTAGAAACAATTAATTCCTATATTTGCACTGCGAAGGATCAAGCAGTTTACATTTAATAGTCAAAATAATTTAGGCCGATCCATGAAAGAAGACTACCATAAATGGCATTCATACTATCTTAACAGGGAATTCGAAATGCTTGTCTTCGGCCATGAAGGCCGCCCGCTGGTTTTATTCCCGGCCTCCCGCGCGCGTTACTACCAGGCAAAAGATGAAGGTTTAATATCCGCCGTTTCTCATCTTATTGAAAGCGGGAAAATAAAAATTTACTGCCCTGACAGCGTTGATTCCGAAAGCTGGTACAACTATTCAATTCATCCTTCAGATAGAGTTAAAAACCATAACGGCTACGAGTGCCTTATTATTAAAGACGTAATCGAATTCGCCAAACATGAAACCGGCGCTGAGAAGGTAGGAGTTGCCGGCTGCGGTTTCGGTGCTTACCACGCATTGAATATTGCTTTGCGCCATCCCGATATGATCGATTCAATTATTTCTCTCGACGGATCATTTGATATTAAACGCTTTATATACGGTTACTACGACGATAATTGTTATTTCAACAGTCCTTTGGATTACCTGCCTGGCTTGCAAGATGAGTGGTATATAGAAAGGATACGCAGTATGAACATTAATTTCGGCATTGGTGAGTACGACAAACATCTTTGGGAAAATAAAAGGATTTCCGGTTTACTAGCTTCAAAAAACATAAACCACAATTTTGAAGTTATTGAAGGCCGGGAGTGTGATTGGAATTTATGGCGGGATTTATTTTCCAGGTGCCTGGAAAGATTATTTTATTAATATTATGTTACCTCAATCAAGACAAAGCAAAAAGAAATATTCCATTATAAAATTAAATTAACTTAGTTATGGCAACA
>DAIERC010000476.1 GCA_027347125.1 Ignavibacteriales bacterium | reverse complement strand
TCAAGCAAAAATTGAGATAAGATTATGGCAAACTTTTTTTTGGATAACCCGGACCTGTTATATCATTTTAACCGCCTCGAGTTAAAAGACATTGTTGAAATGACGGAGAATAATTATCAGCAATCCGAAAAGTTTGATTACGCGCCCATTAATCTTGAAGACGCCGTTGAAAATTATAAAAGAGTTCTTGAAGTTGTGGGTGATATAGCCGCAAATTTTATTGCGCCCAGGTCTGCAAGTATTGATGAAGAAGGTGCTGCTTACAAAGACGGAAAAGTTTATTACGCCAAAGGCACAAAAGAAGCCATGGACATGCTGTCTAAGGCCGAATTGATGGGAATGATCCTTCCGAGAGAATACGGCGGATTAAATTTTCCAACTACTATTTACATGATGGCAGTAGAATTAATTTCACGGGCAGATGCATCTTTAATGAATATTTTCGGCCTTCAGGATATAGGAAAAACAATTGCGCAGTTTGCCGACGACAATCAAAAAGAAGAATTCCTTCCCGGTTTTGCCAGCGGCAAATATACCGGCGCAATGGCGCTTACAGAACCAGATGCAGGTTCGGATTTACAGGCTGTTAAACTGAGCGCTTATCAGGATGAAAAAGGAAAATGGTTCTTACGCGGAGTAAAAAGATTTATAACAAACGGCAACGGTGAAGTGCTTCTGGTTTTAGCTAGAACAGAAGTCGGCACTAAAGATGCCCGCGGTTTAAGCATGTTTGCTTGCTATGGTGACGATACCGTAAAAGTAAGACGTATCGAACACAAGCTGGGTATACACGGCTCTCCAACATGCGAGCTCCAATTTAACGACACTCCCGCACAATTAATCGGAACAAGAAGGTTCGGTTTGCTAAAGTATGTAATTTACTTGATGAACAGGGCAAGGGTAGGAATCGGTGCTCAATCTCTCGGCATATCGCAGCAAGCCTATGAAGAAGCATTAAAATATGCAAAGGCCAGGGAGCAATTCGGCAAACCAATTTATAATCTTCCGGTTATCTCAAATATGCTTATCGATATGCGCGTTACCCTGGAAGCGAACAGGTCCTTATTTTATTCAACATGCCTTTGGCTTGATAGAAAAGAAAAACTTGACGACGAAGTTGAAAAACTTAAAGCACTTAAAAAACCGCTGGCGGACGTAAACGAAAAATTAAGAGAAGCCACAAAAGTTGTTACGTTGCTAACTCCTATGACTAAATATGTCCTAAGCGAATCTGCAAATAAAATAACTTACGATGCGATGCAGATACACGGGGGTACCGGTTATATGAAAGAATTTATGATCGAAAGGTTAACCCGAGATGCGAGAATAACCAATATTTACGAGGGTACTTCGCAGATGCAGATTGTTGCTGCTGCCGGTAGTGTTGTAAACAATGTTCTTTCAGAGTATTTTGACGAATGGTCTAAAAAAGAATATAAAGGAAGCCTTGCTAACTTATTGACCAATCTTCTTGAGATAAGAGAGTTATACAACGGTAGTCTTAAATATGTTAAAGATAAAAAAGACGCTAACTTTCAGGATGTTGCGGCTAAAGATCTTGTTGAATTATATACTTACATTTACGTAGGGTTTTTACTGCTCATGGAAGCTAATGAAGATCAACGGAAAGTATTTACCGCCAGAAGATATATTCTCGATTCGGTATCCAAAGCAAGAAAGAATGCCGAATCAATTAAAAGTGAGTTGTACTCAGACATCCTTTATGCCGACACTATATTAATTTAAAAATAATAACGGGGTTGCAAGAATGAAAAAAGAATGTGTTATTTACCGTCTCTTTGATGATCAGGAAGAGAAACATTATTTAAATAGTTCTCTCAATCATCAAAAATTAGAAGAGCTTGTTGACCAGTATAAAAAAGAAAACAAAGACCAGGTTATCGCGACAGAATTTATTAACTTTTTGCACAAATTCGATCCCGATGCAATGGAAGTTGAAGTAAGGGATTTTTATTTTTAATTGAGTAATAAACCAGATCTTAATTGGTTTAATTTATTACAAAGCGGAACAAAAAATTAATAAATTCTTAAGCCGGTCTTTTATTGCCGGCTTTTTTATTCATCAGGAAGTTTAAAAATATTCCCTCTACTCAATATCAGGTTCGGATCAAAAACTTTTTTCATTTCGATCATTTGTTGAATTACTTTTTCGCCGTACATATCCAATAAATAATCTCTTTTCCTTTTTCCTATCCCGTGTTCGGCAGAAACAGTACCGCCTAGTTTTACAGCTGCCTTACAAATTTCATTATAAACTAATGTGCCGATATCGTACTCAGTTTGATTTTGAGGCAGCATATTTAAGTGTACATGTGAATTACCGAAATGTCCGTAAGTAACGAACTCAAGGCCTGCTTCTTCTACTTTCTTTTTAGCATAAAAATATAATTCATAAAATTTGTTGTCTGGTACAGCCACATCGGTGCCTAAATTCTTGACGTTGTTTTTAGCTATATATTCGTGAATTTTGGCGGAGATAAAATGCCTAAAATCCTGAATCTTCTTTTTATCGGCATCCGTAAACGCAAACCATGCGGTATCTTCGTCGCCGCGATATTCTTTAATCAATTCCATCCATGCTTCAAAAAATTTATCTTCGTTCACATTTGTAACTTCCTGTTCAAACCACACGCCGGCTTTTACGTTTCTCGGTATCTGGGGATAATCATCCTGCAAGAACTTCAATGATCTGTCGTCAAAGAATTCGAGTGCAAGCGCTTCAATGCCGGCCGGGTTTAATTTTGAATTTGCGGCTTTGGAAATATCGCGTGCCTTTGAAATAAAATCGAGAGCATTAAGTTCGTCGTCAAAAAAAACCACGCACGATATAATATTCTCAGGCAGCGGAACAAGTTTCAGCTTTACTTTGGCTATTACGCCAAGCGTGCCTTCGGAGCCGATAAACAAATCGATTGCGTCCATATTTCCTTTACAAAAATACCCCGAAGCATTTTTAACTTCAGGCATTTTATAGTCGGCTAGTTTAAATTCTATTTTTCTACCTGACTCAGTTATTAATGATAATTTGTAACCGTCGGCTTTTTGTTTTCCCCTGGCTAACTTAAGAACATCCCCGTCCTGTAAAACAATATCAAGCTCCAGAACATAATTTCTTGTGGGGCCGTATTTAAAAGTTTTCTCGCCGGAGGCGTTGGTGGAAACCGTACCGCCGATAAAACAATTTTTTTCTGTTGGGTCGGGCGGATACATTAAATTTTTCTCTTTTACTTTTGCTTGAAAATCTGCGAGTATAACTCCAGGCTGAACAACAGCGTACATTTCTTCTGCGTTGATTTCAATAATGTTGTTAAGTTTTTCGGTTGATATAACTATTCCGTCTTCCGGAACACGCCCGCCCGTTAAACCGGTACCATTACCGGAAACGGTTACATGCGTTTTGTTCCGATTTGCTTCTATTAAAATATCGGAAATTTCTTTTATGGTTTCCGGAAAGTAAACGGCAGTGCATTGTCCTTTGTAGTTTGAGGCGTCTACAAAATAACTTTCGATTTCATCAGGCAAAGTTTTTATTAGCATAATACAGCATTTTATTTTGAGTAATAACTAAGTTCGTTTTCTTAGGATATTAAGATATTCTTTTTGAACATCAATACCGGGTATTGAAATATCATTTCTTAATGGTAAATATAATTCCAATTTTTTAAATAGTTCATCAAGCGTATCAAACATATTCATTAATGGATAACCGTTATCCCGCAAAAAATGAATCAGTTTTAAAGTTCTGAATCCGTCGAACCAGAGCTTCTTTTGTTTTTGTATCTGCGTTATATTTGATGAGTTTCTAAGTATCTTACCCCAATCATCTTCAAATTTTTGCGTAATTAAAAATTGGTATAAACTCTTATCAATTCGTTCGGCAGCAGTTAATAATTCTTTCCCGGATAATTGTTCCTCACTTTGAAAAACTGTTAGCCATTGTTTTAATATCTTAAAAGTTTGCGGGTTGTAAAGAAGGTATTCATCTTGCGATTTTGAAACAAACCTGTTTATACGTTGCCCGGTACCGAATGGAACCCGCCATGAGCGGCGCGCGGCCGGATAAACCTTTGTTGTTGTTATCTGCCCCACCTGCACATTCTTGGCAAGCTTTTCAATAAAGTAAAAATCTTCAGCTGCTTTTTTTTTATTCATACCTTCTATTTTTATGTAACTTTCAAAATCGCAGATCATCGTTGAGCCTATTGTATGGAAAGCATAAGGTGAACCAGCATACTTTAAGCCAAGCACATAATAATGAAGAAATATTTCATAGCAGATTATTGCCCTTTCAATTTCTTCATCATGATAAGATGCATGTTCAAATTTAACTGTGGCGGCGGATAGATTTTTGTTATTAAAGTTATTAATTATTTCGGTTAGATAATTCCCCTCAACAGTACAATCCGCATCAAGGCAAATAAGTATTTTTTTAATGTGAGATGAATAATTAAAAATAGTCAATGCCAGATCCATCCCGATTTTTCTTGCAAATCCAACGCCACCTTCTTTTTCCGGCATCTCGTTTCCAGGTGTGGATGCGTCTATCAGTCCAATGTTCATACCCGATTCTATTAGCATAGTGGCTATTTTATTTTCACCTCTATCTTTGCTTATTAACGCGCGTAAAAAATTAATACTTTTAATATTATCCTGTTTTATTTCATCATTATGTGCTGACTTATTGTTAATAACAAAAATTACAATTGTAGATAAAAAATATTCTTGCG
>DAIERC010000470.1 GCA_027347125.1 Ignavibacteriales bacterium | reverse complement strand
GATCTTTTACCACCGGCTTTTTTCAATGAGAAAATTCTTTCAAAAATTATCGCTACGTCCATAATCGAAAGCATAACCAAAAGGGCTACCAACGGGCCGCCGGTATAAATGGTACCTAATAGATTAATAGGAGCTTGTTTTGCTGGATCGCTAAAATTTGCGGGGTTTCCAAATACGAACATAAATATAGAAAGTGCTATAGCAAACGCTACAACTGTTAAAAGGGTAATGAACACTGATTGTTTCATGGGTTGTATATCTCCATAAATTTTGTGAAGTATAACATTTAATTAACGCGGTATTATGTATTCAAATGATGTGCCGGTATTTGTAAAGTAAAAGTAAGTCCGTGAAGCTTTGATTTTTAGCCGTAATTAGTCTTTGGTCGCAATGATTTTAGTTGTTCAAACTTTTTTTGCCCGTGGCGATTTCAAAATGAAATGTGTGAATTTTAAGACATTGTTTTACTGTGGCTTATAGCTATTTCAAAATGAAATAGCCTCGCGGTAAGGGTTTCCTTTTTGAAAGGTAAAGTTAAATTTTATACTCTTTTCTTTTTCTCCAGAGCGTGGTAAGAGATATTCCGAGTATTTGTGCGGCATCTTTGGGGTTGGAATGTTTTTTCAGAACTTCTATAATGTAGTTCTTGTCTACTTCATCTAGTGTAGGAAGTAATGAGCTGAATTGTTTTTCCTGCCCCTGGTAGATTTCATGAGGTAAATATTCTTGTTTTATTATTTTATCTTTTGCCAGTACAAGGGCTCTCTTTATCACGTTTTCCAGTTCCCTTATATTGCCTGGCCAGTTGTATTCATTCAACAATTTTAAAGCTTCGGGTGAAATAATAATCTCTTCTTCGGCTGAGTATTTTTTGATAAAATATTCGGCAAGCTGCGGAATATCTTCTTTTCTTTCTCTCAACGGCGGCAGTTTAATTCTTATTCCGCTTAGCCTGTAATAAAAATCTTCCCTGAAATCGCCGGATTTTACGTCTTCATCTACATTGCGGTTTGTAGCGCTTATAATTCTTACATTAACTTTTCTGGTAATACTTTCGCCAACGCGTTCAAATTCCATGTTCTGCAGAAATCGAAGAAGTTTTACCTGCATCGGTTTTGTAATTTCGCCAACCTCGTCTAAAAAAACAGTTCCCTGGTCGGCCATTTCGAACCTGCCGATCCTGTCTTTAAGTGCGCCGGTAAAAGAGCCTTTAACATGCCCGAACACTTCGCTCTCAAAAAGGCTTTCAGGTATTGCCGCGCAGTTAATAACTCCGAACGGGTTGTTGCTTCTTTTGCTGTTGTTGTGAATAAACCTGGACAGCATTTCTTTTCCAGTTCCGCTTTCTCCTTCAATAAGAACGGGTATATCGCTTTCGGCAATGTCTTTACCGAGTTTTAAGATTTCGCGCATTTGAAAATTGTGCGAAATAATTTCGCCGTTGCCGTATTCTTCTTCAATTTGTGCTCTTAAACCCATTACTTCTTTTAATAATAGATGATGCTCGAATACTCTTTCCGTTAGATGCATAAATTCTTTGTGAGTAAAGGGTTTGGTTATATAGTCGTAAGCGCCGCCTTTTATAGCCTCAACGGCTGTTTCAATAGAGCCGTGTGCCGTCATTAAGACCGTAGTTGTATCCGGCGATATTTTTTTTAATTGCGCCAGTGTTTGAAGGCCGTCTATCGGTTCCATTTTTAAATCGATAAAAGCCATGTCAAAAAATATTTCCTGGGCTCTTTTAAGAGCGTTAAGCGGATTGTTAAAAATTTCAGGTAAAAAGTTTTGCGAGCTTAGAGACAGCTCTATAACTTTCAAAATATTTATTTCGTCATCTATTACTAGGACTTTCCCTTTATTCATTTCTTTGAACCGGAATAGTTATTATAAATTTGCTTCCCTGGCCAGGCTTGCTCCAAACATTTATAGAGCCGTGGTGTAATTCTATCATTTCTTTAGCAATTGTTAAACCCAACCCCACGCTGCCAGGTTTGCTGCCGCTTACCTGTACAAATTTATCAAAAATTTTATCAAGATATTCGGGGTTTATGCCCGTGCCCGTATCGGCAATTGTTACCACAACACTTGAGTCTATTGCTTCGGTGCTAATATTAATTTCACCGCCTTTCTCGGTAAACTTAATTGAATTACCAATAAAGTTTCCAAAAGCTCCTGACAACGCGTCGGAATCTGCAAATATTATCGGAATATTTTCTTCTAAATTATAGTTTAAATTTATTCCTTTTTCTTTGCACTGAAGTGTGAAAGTTTTTGCAATATTTTTTAACAGGGAATTTAATTCTATCGGCTGAAACTCCAAATTCGTCCGCCCCGATTCTATTCGGGAGAGTTCTAGTATTTCTTTTACCAGTTTATTCAGCCTGTTGTAATCTTCCCGCATTGAAGTGACAAGCTCTTCTTGTTTTTCCGAAAGAGTGCCGGTAACGCCGTCGCTTAATATGCTTACGGCCATTCCGAGTGAAGTTAACGGGGTTTTAAGTTCGTGCGATACTTTTGCAACAAACTCAGATTTCATTCTGTCAATCTCTTCATAATTTGTTATATCGCTAAAAACTACTAGGACAGCTTTTACTTCGTTCTCCGGTAAAGTTATTAATGAATATTTTAATTTATAAAATCTTTCACCAGTTTCCTTTTGAACAAGGCTAACAACATTATCTTTGTCTTTGGGTTCCTTGCCTGAGATGAATTGTTTTATGTTGTTGTATATTTTGTCATTTCTCAGCAACTCCGTCAGGTCGGCATTTTCCGATACCGGTTTTCCGAATTCAATTTCGAATGCTTTGTTTACCAAAAGGATGACGAGGTTTTCATCAACCATTAATACCGGGTCGTTTATGCTGTCTATTATTGTCTCTGATTTTCTTTTCTCATACAGTATCTTATTGATGTTTAACTTTTCATACTTTTTTAATCTTCCAACCATGCTGTTAAACTCATCGGCAAGAATTCCTATTTCATCGGAGTCCTCGCTGTTAATAACCTGGTCAAAATTTCCCGCGGAAATATGTTTAACCGAGCGGGTAAGTTCTTTAACGGGTTTAACAATATATTTTGAAAATTTCGTACTGAATATAAGGCTTAATACGGTTCCTAGAATTGCAAGAAACAGCATAGTAAAAGCAGCAACACGGGTAATAGATTGAACGCTCTCTTCAGAAGATTTTATAAAATTATGGTTGGTTACAAAAATTTTGTAACAATCGTTTTTTATAACCGATATCAAAAAAACAGCTCTCGAGTACTCGTTTTCCTTATCGGAATTGTTTGCGTACAAAACATGATTATTTATTAGAAAGGAAATTTCGGATAAAAATACCCTGTATTGCGTATTCATTGAGTCCAAAATTGCGGTTTCGGTAGGAGCGTAAGCAGATTGCGTTGCTTTTTCATACCAGAAGAAAAAATCCTGCTTTGCATTTTCAAAAATTCTAATGCCGTCTTTAGGATTGTCTTTACTGAATATTAAAAACAAACCGTTTATCTGGTTATCTAACGAGCGCACCATATTATCGGCAGCCACAATTGATGAATAGTTTCCAACAATAATCGCGCGGAACGATTCGTTCAGCCTGTTAAAATTATAAAGGCTCCAAATCATTACGGCTATCATTATTAAAATAACTACAATGTAGCCCGTTAATATTTTTGCCCGTAATGTTGTAAAAAGTGCTCTGAACATATTTGTAACTTTTTGTCGATTATAAATAATTAAATTTTGTTATAAAAACAAAACCGTATTTCGGGTGAGACTCCGCCTTTTGTTGGGCAAGAAAAAGTAGAGCAATTTTTTGCGTGTAACCGTAAGTAAAAATAAACCGTGAACAGAACTCCGGTAAAATCAAAATCTATTTTATGATTTTTGAAATTTCTTTGAACTCATCAGTACCGCTGTAAGTTAACAATTCAAATAAAATTGATTCGGTTGTGGTTATCTCCACGCTGTGAGCTCTCATCCGTTCGAGCGCAAATTTGTAATCAGTTTCATTTCTTGATGATGTTGCATCGGCAGCAAGATCAACCTGAAATCCGTTTGCAAGCAAGTCAAGCGCGGTTTGTTGAACGCACACATGCGATTCAATTCCGGCAATAACTACCTGGCTTACGTTGTTATCTTTTAGCCTGGTAAAGAGATTTCCAGCCCCGGAGCAGCTGAAGCTCATCTTTTGAATCGCGCTTAAACCTTCAAGCTCTTTTAACAACGGAGCCGAAGTAACCCCTAAACCTTTGGGATACTGCTCGGTATAAAAAATGGGTATGTTAAGTACTTTGAAACCTTTTATTAATTTTAGAGTATTCTTAACAACATTATCACTTCCATTAATAACCGTTAAAATTTTTTCCTGTATATCAATTACAAGCAGAGCTGTTTTATCTCTGGTAAGTATTATTTTATTTCTTTCTATTATTCCGTCCATAGTCCGCTCCCGCGCTTTTTATTAATAAATTGGATCCATACCGTATTTACCGCAAGCATACATCATTAAAATCGAAGTTAAATCTACAAGGGCTTTCTTCTGATCTTCAGCATAAATTACAAGGTCGTAAACTTCGGCCACAAATTGCATATTCTGAAGAATTTTTTTTAGCTCTTTATAAGTAGGTGTTCCGTGCCAGTTTGCAACTTGTTTAATCAAAAGATTTTCATGCCGTCTTAAAAATTCCGTAAAAGAAATTGTACGTTTGGCAACAGGAGTTCTCGGGCGGCATATATTAATTAAGTCGTTAAAATATGTATCCCATTTTTCGGCAAGATCTTTATTCCGGTTCCGCATAACATATCGCGCTTTTTCAAGAGTGAATTTTGCCTTAGTTGCTGTTTTAAATTTAGGAGTTAAAGCATAACCGTCGTAACTAATATACCCGGTTTCTTCCTCAACATATTTCCATCTTTTTAGCAGTTGGTTTTCGGTAAGTATTACTATCACCTTGTCCAGGGCACTATCTACAACAATAAATTTTCTTTGCTGCTCGTTAATAACCGTAAACCAGTGTTCCCAGTTGTCAACGCTTAGAATGCAGGGCAGCCCTTGTTTGAGATGGTCGCTTAAAACTTTAATTGCTTCTTCTGGAGTTTCTCTACGGAAATATTTCATCTTGCAGTCAAAAGTTTTGGCTGCTTTGGCGAGGCCAATTTCATCGGTGCCGTACCACCATGTACTGCCGGCTTTTCTTCCTATTTCTCTTTCGTTTTCGAAACGGCCAAGCATTACCAGCGCGTATTTAAGCGCGAAAGGTCCACATTGATATTTATAAGGCTGGGGATAAAAGCTCATATCTTTACAATTTTTGCTTTTTAATTTAATGAATGTTATTGATTAAATCATCAACCAATTTTTGGTTAAAAAATGATTTTTCTTTATTTTTATTTTTAGTGATGAAGAAAAAATTAAAAGTTGCCGTAGTTTTTAATGAAGCTCATCCCGATTTTTATATTAAATCGGTTGAACATGAGCTTAAAGAATTAGATTTTGTTCCTTACTTCGAAGTGGAAGAACAAACACCGATTGAGGAATATGAGTTACTTGCCCGCAGGTTGTCAAAATCCGGCGTCGATGCATATCCGTTAAATGTGAAGGACGACTTACAGCTTCTCTTGCGAAATCTACAGAAAAACAAACCGGATGTGATTTTCAATTTTGTGGAATTGTTTAAAGATAATTCCCGCCTCGAAATGAACTTTGTAGGAGTGTACGAACTCTTAGGCGTTCCTTATACCGGCGCACCGCCAATGGCTCTTGCAAATTGCCAAAATAAGGTTCTTGCAAAACGATTATTAAATTCCATCGGCATAAGAACTCCGCGTTATATTTTTATTAAGAATAAAAAGAAAAAATATAATCACGGTTTGAACTTTCCCTTAATTGTAAAGCCGGCATATGAAGACGCAAGTGTGGGAATTGAAAACGATTCGATTGTTGAAAATGCCAAGCAGCTTGTTGAAAGAGTGAATTATGTGCTTGATTATTTTTTGCAGCCGGCGCTGGTTGAAGAGTTTATTGAGGGAAGGGAATTGAACGTGGCCGTTCTTGGAGACGACGCGCCGGTTGTTCTGCCGATAAGCGAAATAGATTTTGGTTTGATGCCGGATCATCTCTATAACATAGTTAGTTACCAGGCTAAGTGGGACCCGATGCACGAAGCTTATCATAAAACAATACCAAGCTGCCCGGCAAAGCTTCCTAAAAAAATAGAAAAAAAAGCTAATGAAATTGCCCTTCAGGCTTTTAAAATAATGGGATGCCGCGATTATGCCAGGGTTGATATGCGCCTTGATAAGAATAATAATCTTTTTGTGCTCGAAGTAAATCCGAATCCTGATCTTACCGAGAGTGCCGGTTTTATGAGGTCGGCTGAGGCTGCCGGATATTCATACGTACAGACACTAAAAAAAATTATCAATTTTACATGGAACAGAAGAATAAAATAATGCTTTATACTTCTCCATTCCACCCGAGCATAATCACATCCAAAATGAAAAATTGATATTAGTTTTTAACTATGTAAGCGGATACATTTTATTCCATACTTTCCTAAAGAAATAAATAATTCAGGAGGCTGCAATGGACGAACAGAAAACCCATCTGTACAAAAATATTTTTAATATTACTGTTCTGGTTTCTTCATTGGGATATTTTGTGGATATATATGATTTAATTCTGTTTGGCATTGTTAGAATTCCAAGTTTAATGTACCTGGGAGTTCACGGCAGCCAATTGATCGAATCGGGTGTATACATCCTGAATATGCAAATGGGAGGAATGCTTATCGGCGGGCTGATCTTCGGTATTTGGGGTGATAAAAAAGGAAGGCTCTCTGTTTTGTTCGGCTCAATCTTTCTTTACTCGGCGGCAAACTTTGCGAATGCATTTGTAACTTCGGTTAATATGTACGCCATATTAAGGTTTATAGCTGGGGTCGGTTTAGCCGGCGAATTGGGCGCTGCGGTTACTTTGGTAAGCGAGACAATGACGAAAGAAACAAGAGGGTACGGTACAGCGGTTGTTGCTACAATTGGTGTTATGGGAGCTATTTTAGCGGCTATTGTTGGCGATGCTTTTAACTGGCAGACGGCTTATATTATCGGAGGAGTGCTGGGGGTTATTCTACTTGTAATGAGAATCAGTTTGTTTGAATCGGGTATGTACAAGTCAATACAAGTTAAAGATATTGCAAAGGGTCAGTTTATAAAATTATTTACCTCAAAAGACAGGTTTCTGAGATATCTTAATTGCATACTTATTGGTCTGCCTATATGGTATGTTGTTGGAGTCTTGATAACTTTTTCACCTGAGTTCGGAAAGTTTTTGGGAGTAACCGAACCGGTTGTGGCGGGCAAATCTATCATGTACACTTATATCGGATTAATATTCGGCGACTTTATTAGCGGTTTCCTAAGCCAGATTATAAAGAGCAGAAAGAAAGCGGTAACAGTTTTTGTTGTGCTTACTGCCATTTTTATATTTGTATATCTTTTCTCTCACGGACTTTCTTTAACTTATTTTTATGCGTTGTGTGTTGTGCTTGG
>DAIERC010000450.1 GCA_027347125.1 Ignavibacteriales bacterium | reverse complement strand
ACCTTTGCCAACAAATTTTCATATTTCCCGGCTTAGCCGGGTTGGTCTATATTTAATCAAACATATTTATAGAACGGGTAAAGATTAACATCCGTGAAAAGCAAATGCCGGTACAAGTATATCTTCTTCTTCCTTGCTTATTGCTCAAAATAATACTAATTTTGCTCAACAATGTTCGCCCTCTTGAGGGCGATTTTTATTTCTATGAGTTTATTAGACGAAAATATAAAAAAAATAGCAGCCGAAGCGGCTGAAAAAAACAACTTCTTCCTTATTGATTTTATTGCCCGCGGCAATAATAACGCCAGAATTTACGAGATCTTTATTGACGGCGAAAATGACGTTTCTGCGGATGATTGTGCTAAGATAAGCAGGGAAATAAGTTTAATAGTGGAACTGCTTCCGGAATCTAATGCTATTTCCCGGCTCGATATCTCTTCTCCTGGTGTTGATAGACCTTTAAAGTTTCTAAAACAATACCCTAAGCATATCAACCGGAATTTTGAAGTGTCCTATAAAAAGAATGACGAAACAAAAAAATTGTCGGCAAAGCTTGTACAGGTAAACGGAGAAGTGCTGGTGTTTTCGTCTAAAAACCAGGAAATCGAAATAAATTTTAATAACATTACAAAAGCTAAAGTAACTGTAAGTTTTTCTTAACGGAGGATGTAAGCAATGAATTCAGATATCGTTGAATCCTTTGCCCAGATGGTGCGGGAAAAAGGAGTAGACAAAGACGTATTGGCCGGTATTATTGAGGAAATTTTTGGAATGCTTGTACGTAAAAAATTTGGCGAAGAAGCCAAATATGATGTTGTAGTTAATATGGATAGGGGCGATATCGAAATCTTTCTGGAAAGAGAGATTGTAGAAATTGTAGAAGACCCCAATCTTCAAATAAGTATAGATGAAGTAAACAAACGCGGCAACCAGGATGAACTTGAACCGGGCGATGACTTTGTTGAAAAACTACAACTTGCAACCTTCGGTAGAAGATTAATTACATTAGCCAAGCAAGGCCTAAACCAGAAGATACGCGAAATTGAAAAAGACATTGTTTACAACGAGTATAAAGAACTTCTCGGCGAAATTGTTGTGGGCGACATCTACCAGATAAGAAAGAACGATATCTTGGTAAACCACAACAAAAACGAATTGCTGTTGCCCAGGCATGAACAAATTCCATATGAAAAATATAAAAAGGGCGAAACAATACGCGCTATTGTTAAAGAAGTTAAGAAAACCAACAGCGGCCCATTAATTATAATTTCACGCTCGGATAATACTTTCTTAAGAAGATTGTTTGAAATTGAAATACCTGAAATTTACGACGGTATTATCGATATAAAGGCAATTGCCCGCGAACCCGGCGAAAGAGCCAAAATTGCAGTCGAGTCGCAGGATGCAAGAATTGATGCCGTTGGGGCGTGCGTAGGAATGAAAGGCGTAAGAATTCATGCCATCGTTAGAGAACTAAACAACGAGAACATCGATGTAATCAGTTATTCGGAAGACCCGGTTGTTTTCATCCAAAAAGCTTTGGCACCGGCAAAATTGAAAAAGATAGATGTAGATCAAAGCACAAACAAAGCAATTGTTACTGCCGACAGCGACCAGGTTTCGCTTATTGTAGGTAGGAACGGCGTTAATATTCGGCTTGCAATGAAACTAACCGGTTACGAAATAGAAATATTAAGAGAAGAAAAACCGTTCGAAGAATACGAAGAAGATATCGAACTGATAGATCTTAAAGAAGAACTTGGAAACGATATTTACGAACTGCTAATAAATCATCGTTATGATACTGCATTAGAAGTATTACAGGCCGGTCCGGAAAAACTAAAAGAAATTGAATCTCTGGATGAAGAAAAGGTTAACGAAATAATCGAAATAATTAAATCTCAATTCGAGGAAGAAGATTAGCCCAAATTAAGGTAAGCAAACTATGTCCGAAACGAAATCCAAAAAACTTAGAGTATATAAATTAGCGTCGGAATATAATTTATCTGCAGAAAACCTTGTAGAGTTTTTACAGAAAAAAGGCCATGATGTTAAATCGCATATGTCCATTCTTTCCGATGAAATGATCAAAGATATAAATGATCATTTTAAGAAAGACATCGAGAAGGCCGAAAAACATTATAAAAAGATAGCTGAGTTTAACAAGAAAAGAAGCGAAAAGGTAGAAGAAGAAAAAACTACTACCCAGGCAGAAGAAAAAGAAGAAGCAGTTGCCGAGGAAGAATCATCTGGCGTTGAAGAACAAGCTGTTACAGAAACGGTTGCAGAAGAAATTCAATCCGAAACTCCGATTGAAGCAGAACAGGCAACTCCGGTTGAAGAGCCTTTGGAACCGGTTGTTGAAGAAGAAGCTAAAAAAGAAGAGATTAAAACCGAAGAACCGTCAGAAATAAAAGAAGAGATTAAAGAAGAAGCGAAAGCGTTTATTTCACCAAAAGATCTGGAAGCAGGCAAGAAAAAAGGATTAAAGGTTGTAGGTAAAATAGATCTGGAAGAAAAGCGGAAAAAGCCTGAAGAAAAAGAACCGGCAGCAAAAGCGTTAGAACCTGGAACAAAAGAAGCTGTTAAACCGGCACATGAAGCTCCTAAAAAGAAGAAAAAACCGAAAGCAAAAAAGAAACCGGGAGATGTTTCAACTGACGAACCTGTAATATCCAAGAAAAAGAAACGGGTTAAAAAATTCGAAATTGATCAAAAAGAAGTTAAAGAAGCTATTAGAAAAACTCTTTTAAGCATGGATGATTCAGTTGCCTCCGGGCGCGCAAGTGTAAGAAAGAAAAAGAGAAAAGAAAGAGAAGCCGAACAGGAAAGGCTCCAGGAAGAAAGGGCACTCGAAGAAAATAAAATTACTGTTACTGAGTTTATTGCGGTAAACGAATTAGCTAACTTAATGAGCGTTCCCGTAAGTGAGGTTATTTCCAAGTGTATTGAGCTCGGATTGATGGTATCGATTAACCAGCGGCTAGATGTAGAAACCATTACTCTGGTTGCCGATGAATTCGGCTTCGAAGTTGAATTTCAAAAAGAATACACTTCCGAAGTTTTGGAAGATACTCCGGATACGCCGGAATCGCTCAAACCGCGATCGCCGGTTGTAACCATTATGGGCCACGTTGACCACGGTAAAACTTCTCTTCTTGATTATATTAGGAGCACTAACGTAGTGGCGGGCGAGTCCGGCGGAATTACGCAACACATTGGCGCCTACAAAGTTGATGTGGGAAACGGAAAAACTATATCCTTCCTAGATACTCCTGGCCATGAAGCCTTTACTGCAATGAGAGCACGCGGCGCTCAATTAACCGATATTGTGGTTCTTGTGGTTGCTGCAGACGATGCGGTAATGCCTCAAACTATTGAAGCTATTAACCATGCACAGGCTGCCAACGTACCTATCGTAATTGCCATCAACAAAATTGATAAACCCGGCGCAAATACCGAAAGGATTAAACAACAACTAGCCGAACGTAATATTCTAGTTGAAGACTGGGGCGGCAAATATCAATGCGTAGAGCTTTCCGCAAAATCGGGATTAAACGTAGACACGCTTCTAGAAAAAATTCTTCTTGAAGCGGAAATTCTGGACCTAAAGGCTAATCCAGATAGGCTGGCCAGAGGTGTTGTAGTTGAATCGGAACTGGACAAAGGACGCGGAATAACCGGTACTATTTTAGTTCAAAAAGGAATATTAAGAGTGGGCGACCCGTTTATTGCCGGTATTTACCAGGGTAAAGTAAGAGCAATGTTTGACGAGAGGGGCAATAAAGTAATTGAGGCGCCGCCGTCAACACCGGTTCAAGTGCTTGGTTTTGAAGGCGCTCCGCAAGCCGGCGATACATTTGTTGTAGTTGAATCGGAAAGATTCGCGCGCGACATAAGTATAAAGCGCCAACAATTAAAAAGAGAACAGGACCAAAAACAGGTTCATCATATAACTCTTGACGAAATTGCAAAACAGATTAGCATAGGCGGCGTAAAAGAATTACCGCTTATTGTAAAAGGCGACGTTGACGGCTCTGTTGAAGCATTATCCGATTCGCTGATGAAGCTTTCAAATGAAGAAGTTATTGTAAGAGTAATTCACAAAGGTGTCGGCGGAATTTCCGAAAGTGACGTTCTTCTTGCTTCGGCATCCGAAGCAATTATTATCGGCTTCCATGTAAGACCCAACTTAAACGCAAGAAAACTTGCCGAGACACAAAATGTGGACATCAGACTGTACAGCGTAATTTACGACGCAATAAATGAAGTTAAATCGGCTCTGGAAGGATTGCTTTCCCCGGTTCTGTCCGAAGAAATTGTTGCCACGCTCGAAGTTCGCGATACATTCAAAGTGCCTAAATTCGGCACCGTTGCCGGCTGTTATGTTCACGACGGAAAGATTACCAGAAACAGCCGCGTAAGATTGGTGCGCGATGGTATTGTTGTTCACGAAGGAGAAATTGCAACTCTAAAACGTTTTAAAGATGATGTAAGAGAAGTTGATTCCGGATATGAATGCGGTCTGAACATTGCAAACTTTAACGATATAAAAGTCGGTGATACGATAGAAGCATTCAAAATTGTTGAAACAAAGAAAAAGCTGGCATAATTAAGAAAGTTAATATTGACGGCCGGCTGCATAATTCAGCCGGCAAAATATTCATTTGTTATTTTTATTGACGGCCGGAAAGAAGGTTATTATGAGCCGAAGAATAGACAGAGTTGAGCATTTGATTAAGCAGGAGATAAGTTTAATTTTTTTATACAAACTTCAGGATAAATTTCAAGACACCACATTCGGATTTATAACAATTACTTCCGTAAAAGTTAGCCCCGATTTAAAAACCGCTAAAATATATCTTTCTGTTTTTGAAAAAGAAAAACGGGAGTTTGTTCTGGAAAAGGTAAAGGGCGTTGCGGGGTATATCCGCACCGAGCTGGCCTCAAGGATACGCATTAAATTTGTACCGGAATTGAAATTTTTTATTGATGATACGCTGGATTATGTTGAGAAAATTGAAGGTTTAATAAAAAAAATTCACGAAGATGATAACAAAAGGAACGATTGATTTTTCAGAACTTGATTTTCAATCCGGAGAAACAATACTAATCGATAAGCCCTTCGGCTGGTCTTCTTTTAAAGTTGTTCACTACGTTCGAAAGTCGGCCAATGTTAAGAAAGTTGGGCATGCCGGCACCCTTGACCCGCTGGCTACCGGGCTGCTAATTATTTGCACCGGGAAAAAAACCAAAGAAATTACAAACTACCAGGCTAGGGAAAAAGAATATACCGGCACAATTCTACTCGGTAAAACTTCGCCTTCAATGGATTTGGAAACCGAAATAATATCCGAAGGCTCACTGGAAAATATTTCAGATGAAATGATCTATAACGTTAGGAACAGCTTTCTCGGAGAAATTTCCCAGGTTCCCCCAATGTACTCCGCCGTTAAACTGGGTGGAAAATCCCTCTACAAACTTGCCCGGAAAGGGAAAACCGTAGTTAGGGAGCCGCGAAACGTAACCGTTTCTAAATTTGAAATTAAAATTGCCCTGCCAGAAATTCATTTTGAAATAAAATGCTCAAAAGGAACTTACATTCGTGTAATTGCCGATGATTTGGGAACTAAACTAGGCTGTGGCGGTTTATTAAGTTCATTACGAAGAACTAAAATTGGTGAATATTCGGTGGAAAATGCAATTTCGGTGGATGATTTTGTAAACAGAGCGCAAAAAATGGTTACTATTACAAATTGAATCCCTTTCTGCAAAACAGCGAGGCCGGGATAAATAGATGTTTCGTTTTAGCCTGAAAAAACTTATATTTATGGACTTTTGTTTGGATGAAATTTTGTTATGAATGTATTTGACAGCTTATCGGAAGTAAAAAAAGATAAGAACACGGTTGTAACAATCGGCACTTTCGATGGAATTCACCTTGGACATAAAAAAATAATTGAGAAAGTTATCGAAAAAACTTCCGGTTACGGCGGAAGAAATTTTGTTGTTACTTTCGATCCGCATCCCAGAAGTGTTGTATCTAACGGTAAAGATATAAAACTGTTAAATACTCTGGAAGAGAAATTAAATATTTTAAGCAACTTCGGCATTCAAAATACGCTGGTTATAAAATTCACTAAAGAATTTTCGCAGCTAAGTTCGGAAGAGTTCTTTAAAAAATACATTATTGACGGCATCGGCATAAAAGAAGTGGTTATCGGTTACGATCATCATTTTGGCAAAGGACGAGGCGGAGATAAAAATACACTTGACGAGATGGGCATAGAGTTTAACTTTAATGTAACTTCGGTAGACGCAGTTTCAATTGACGGTACAACCGTAAGCAGCACAAAAATAAGAAATGCATTGAACGAAGGGAACGTTAAACAAGCAAGCATGCTGCTCGGAAGATATTATTCGTTTAGCGGTAAAGTTATAAAAGGAGACCAACGGGGCAGGCTGCTCGGTTTTCCTACGGCAAACATTAAGCTTGATGATGAAAATAAATTGCTTCCGCTAATCGGTATCTACGCCGTGGAATTTATTGTTAACAGTCAAAAACACTTCGGCTTAATGAGCATTGGAAAAAGACCGACATTTTACAACGACGGAAGCGTTACCACCGAAGTTTATATTTTCGATTTTAATGACGATATTTACGACAAATCCGTTACCGTAAATCTTGTAGACAGAATTAGAGGCGAAGAAAAATATTCATCAGCCGAAAAACTTATTGAGCAGATGAATAAAGATAAAGAGGCCGGCCTGGAAATTTTTAACAAACTGGTTGGCTAATTGCTCTTTTAAAATTTGAAAACAACTAATTAATTCCGGTTAATTCTGGGGTTATATCGTACAATAAAAAACAAGGATAGATAAAATGACAAAAGAAGAAAAACTTGCATTAGTCAAGCAATTCGGAAAAAATGAAAAAGATTCGGGTAAACCCGAAGTTCAGGTAGCTCTTTTAACGAAAAGAATTAACGATCTTACCGATCATTTTAACGCTCACAAAAAAGATCATCACTCAAGAAGAGGTTTAATGATGATGGTAGGTAAGAGAAGAAGATTATTGGATTATTTAGCTAAAAAAGATATCGAGAGATATAGAACAATTATTAAAGAATTGAATATTAGAAAGTAAGGAAGTTATTAAATGTTAGTAAAAAAAGAAGTTGAAATCGGCGGGAAAATATTTTCAATAGAAACCGGAAGATATGCCAAACAGGCAAACGGTTCTGTAATGGTTCGGTATGCAGATACAATGGTTCTTGTAACCGCCGTAGCTGCCGAAGAAGCAAAAGAAGAGCATGACTTTTTTCCTCTGCAGGTTGAATACAGAGAAAAAACTTCTGCCGCGGGTAAATTCCCCGGCGGATATATAAAAAGAGAAGGCCGCCCTACTGAAAAGGAAATCTTAAGCGCAAGATTAATCGACCGCCCGATAAGACCTCTTTTTCCTGAAAATTTCAAAAATGAAACTCAGGTTATTGCATTTGTTTTTTCGCACGACGGTGAAAATGATGCCGATGTTTTGGCGGCAGTTGGCGCTTCGGCTGCCCTAACTATTTCAAATATACCGTTCGATGGCCCGATGGCTGAAGTAAGAGTCGGCAGAATTAACGGTGAATTTATTGTAAACCCAACCATTCAGCAGCTTAAAGAAAGTGACATCGAGCTTGTTGTTGCCGGTACCGATGATTCAATTATGATGGTTGAGGGAGAATCAAAAGAAATAAGCGAAGTAGACCTTCTCAGCGCACTTAAATTTGCGCAGGGTGAAATAAAGAAACTAGTTAAATTACAGCTTGAACTTAAAGAAGAAGCCGGTAAAGCAAAGCGTGAAGCTGTTCCGGTTGTAATTGACGAAGCTCTTAAAAACGATGTTTATGCTCTTGCGTTTGATAAGTTTAAGGAAATAGTTTATACCGTTCTTTCAAAAGAAGAAAGAAGCGCAAAAAATAAAGAGCTTTCAACCTTCGTTAAAGAATCGCTAGCCGAAAAATACCCGGAACAAGAAAAAGTTATCGGCGGAATCCTTCACGATCTTGAAAAAGAATTGATGCGGGAAAGAATATTAAACGAAGGCATTAGGCTTGACGGAAGAAACACAAAAGAAATCCGTCCCATTTCAATTGAACTTGGTCTTCTTCCTAGAACTCATGGTTCCGCTTTATTTACAAGAGGTGAAACCCAGAGTTTAACAACCGTTACGCTCGGTACAAAAAACGATGAACAAACGATTGACGGTTTGATAGAAGAGTATACGAAAAAATTTATGCTTCACTACAACTTCCCGCCGTTCAGCGTTGGAGAAGTAGGACGAATGTCCGGTGTAGGAAGAAGAGAAATAGGACACGGAAATCTTGCCGAGAGGTCGCTTAAAGTTTTAATGCCTCCAGAAGAAACATTCCCTTATACTGTCCGTGTTATTTCGGATATACTAGAATCAAACGGGTCTTCATCTATGGCTACCGTTTGTGCTGGCTCATTAGGCTTGATGGATGCCGGCGTTCCTTTTCCAAAACCTGTTGCCGGTATTGCTATGGGGTTAGTAAAAGAAGCTAATCGGTTTGCGGTACTATCAGATATTTTAGGTAACGAGGATCATCTTGGCGATATGGACTTTAAGGTTGCCGGTACTACCGACGGTATTACCGCATTCCAGATGGACATAAAAATAAAAGGCATTTCTTTCGAAATTATGGAAACAGCCTTAAACCAGGCTAAAGAAGGCCGGTACCACATTTTGGGCATTATGAATCAGGCAATAAGCCAGCCCAGGGAACAGCTTTCGTCTTTTGCGCCGAGATTGATTACAATGAAAGTTGAAACCGACCAGATCGGTTTGATCATCGGCCCCGGCGGTAAAACAATTCAGGGTATGCAAAGATTGTTCGGCGTTGACATAAACATTGACGACAACGGAACAATTAACATTGCTTCTCCGAACAAGGAGAACGCCACAAAATGTAAAGAATACATCAAAAAGCTTACTGCTACACCTGAAGTTGGTGAAGTTTACGACGGTGTTATTACAAAAATTATGGATTTCGGAGCGTTTGTTGAAATCCTTCCGGGCAAAGAAGGATTGTTGCATATTTCTCAAATCGACAATAAGAGAGTAAATAAGGTTACCGATTATTACAAAGAAGGTGATAAGGTTACCGTTAAGCTGCTAAAAATTGAAAACGGTAAATTCTCTTTAAGCAGGAAAGAACTTCTTAAAGAAGATAATCGCGAAACCGAAACCGTCGAACAGAAATAATTTTAAAATAAATTTTTCCGAGTTTTCTGTTTTTTCGTATATATATAGTATTAGAAATTACGTAACACTTATCCCGGTTATTCATGTTTTTATCAGGAACAAAACGGGATAAGAAAACGAATTTTGAGAAAAAATTAATCTAACCTGGTTTCTAATTAACAATTTTTAGAAACCTGATTCACGGGGTTATTTGTTAAGAATTTTATAAGTAATTAAAAGCTCAACTGTGGAAAGAATATTGTTAACATATAAAGTTTTCATGCTTTTATTCTTGTTGGTTGAAGTAAAAATCAATAAGCAGGAAAATACCGGTACTGAATTGACCGGCAGACAATACACTTCCGTTCCCAGGATGAGCATGCGTGCATTTAAATTTTTTATAATGAAATGTAATATTTCATTAGATGAGTTTTTTATTTATGGTAAAAGAAATAATAATAAATTCTTCCACTACCCAGACGCGCGTTGCTATCACGGAAGATGGGAACTTAGTCGACTTTTTTGTTGACTATCCCGAAAACCGCAGAATGGTCGGGGACATTTATTTAGGTAAAGTTGCCCGGGTTTTACCCGGCATTAAAGCAGCATTTATAGACATCGGGATGAAACACGATGCATTCCTTCATTTTTCCGATATTGGTGCGAGAACACAACAGTTCCAGGATATGCTTGGAGATGATGATTCTGACGTTGACGAAGAGGATGACGATGAATCTCCGAACAAAACCGATTTGGAGAATAAAGCCCATAACGGGCATCATAACCACCATAACGGCGGGCATAAAGACGCGCAGGAAAACCCCGTAATACCCAAGCTTTATAAGGGGGATGATATTCTTGTTCAAATTACCAAAGAGCCTGTAAACAACAAGGGTGTTCGAGTAACCTCTTCGGTTTCGTTACCCGGAAGGTTTTGCGTACTTCTTCCATTCGATAATAAAATCGGCGTGTCAAAAAAAATCTATGATTTTAAAGAAAGACGACGATTGAGACATCTGGCAAGAGGAATACTTCCTAAAAATTTCGGATTAATAATTAGGACGGTAGCAAAAAATCAAACCGAAGAAGCGTTAAAAGATGACCTTAATAACCTTGTAAAAACATGGGAACTGATTGAAACTACGGCAAAATCCGAAACACCGCCGGCACTTGTACATCAAGATCTAAACACAACATCCAGCGTTATAAGAGATTTATTTTCGTCAGACGTATCTAAAGTTTTTATTGATTCTAAAAAACTGTACAAGCAAATAAAAAGCTACGTGCAAGTGGTTCAACCAGGCTTGGCTGATAAGATTGAACAGTTCCGCACAAACGCTTCTATCTTTGATTCTTTTAAAATTGAGGAACAGATAAAAACTCTTATGGGCAGAAAAGTTCCTCTTCCCAGCGGAGGTTATTTAATTATTGAGCATACCGAGGCAATGGTTGTGATAGATGTTAACAGCGGAAGATATGCAAAAAGCAAAGAGCAGGAATTAAACTCTTTGAAAACCGATCTTGAAGCGTCTAGAGAAATTGCTCGGCAGCTTAGGTTAAGGGATATTGGCGGAATTATCGTTATAGATTTTATCGATCTAGAAGATGAAAAAAATAGGAAGAAAATTTACGACGAGTTAAAAAAAGAATTCCGAAAAGACAGGGCAAAAGTTTCGATTTTACCAATGTCCGATTTTGGGCTTGTACAAATTACCAGGCAGCGTATACGCCAGAATATTATGCAGGCAATGAAAGAAGTTTGCCCATACTGCCTTGGAACCGGTTTGCTTACAAAACACTCGCATATGGTTTACGATCTTGAAGAACGCTTGAAGAAATTCAGAAGAACTTCTAAGGAAAGGACTTTTATTGTAAAGTGTAATCCTGTGGTAATGGCAAAATTAAAAGAGAACAAATTAAAGTCCATCTTTAAATTGCAATTCAAGTACTGGGTAAGGTTAATCTTGGAAGAAGACGCTAGTTTACCTCTTGGTGAAATTAAATTCTTCTCAAAGAAAACCCTGCAAGAAATTACCGATGAAACAAATTAAAAACTATAGCGCGTAATTTCACTTTGCCGGACAGATTTTTTATTCACCCCGTAATAGGAAAAAAGGTTCTATACAATTAAATTAAGATAAGTTACTTCTCTAAAACAACAAGTAAGGACTGAAGATGAAATTTTTCATTGATACTGCAAACATAAACGAAATAAAAGAAGCGGCATCATTAGGTATTTTAGATGGCGTTACTACTAATCCTTCACTGGTTTCTAAAGAAGGAAAAGATTTTAGAAAACTGTTAGATGAAATTTTGGCAATTGTAGACGGCCCGGTAAGCGCCGAAGTTATTTCAACAGAATATAACGGAATAATTAAAGAAGCACACGAGCTGGCAAAGATTCATAAAAACATCGTTATAAAAGTTCCGCTCATAAAAGAAGGATTAAAGGCCGTCAAAACTTTATCCGATGAAGGAATAAAAACAAACGTTACACTGTGCTTTTCCCCGTCTCAAGCGCTTCTGGCCGCAAAAGCAGGCGCAACATATATTAGTCCTTTTGTTGGCCGGTTAGATGATATCAGTCATTCCGGGATGGAATTAATTTCACAGATTGTTCAAATATACAGAAATTACGATTATCCAACGCAAGTGCTTGTTGCAAGCATACGTCATCCTCTTCATCTTGTAGACGCCGCATTAATGGGCGCTGATGTTTGCACAATGCCTTTTAGCGTTATAAACAGATTATTCGGCCACCCTTTAACCGATATCGGACTGGAGAAATTTTTAAGTGACTGGAAAAAAATGGAACCAAAATAATTCAATAAAAAACAAAAAATTAAGAGTGCTCAAAAGGCACTCTGCAATTTAATCATATACAAAAATATATTTTTATGAAAAAGACAAAATTTTATAATAAACACGAAATGCTCGGCGCCAAGATAGTTGAGTTTGCCGGCTATTTAATGCCTATCCAATACAATTCCATAATCGCGGAGCATAAGGCCGTTCGTAACACCGTCGGTGTTTTTGATGTTTCACATATGGGTGAAATTTTTATATCCGGCAACAAGGCCCGTGATTTTGTTCAATACATAACCGTTAATGATGTTTCAAAACTTTTTCCGGGAAGAGTTCAATACTCTGCTATGTGTTATAAAGACGGCGGCATTGTGGATGATTTGCTTGTATATAAAATTTCCGAACAAGAATTTATGCTTGTTGTTAACGCATCGAACATTTCGAAAGATTTTAGCTGGATGGTTGAAAATAATAAGTTCGGTGTAGAGATAAAAAACTACAGCGACGATTATTCTCTGCTTGCGGTTCAGGGACCGAGCTCTAAAGAAGTATTGCAAAAAATTTGCGCGGATAAACTTAACCTGGAATATTACCATTTCTTCAGAACCAAGATAGCCGGGCATGATATGATTGTTTCCAGAACCGGTTATACCGGCGAACTAGGTTATGAATTATACTTCAAAGGCAATGAAAATGTTGCCGAAGAAATTTGGGATAAAATTTTTGAAGCGGGTAAAGAATTTGATATTCAGCCAATAGGCCTGGGGGCCAGAGATACATTGCGTTTGGAAATGGGTTTCTGCCTTTACGGTAACGATATAGATCAAACGACCAATCCGCTTGAAGCCGGTTTGGGTTGGATTACAAAACTTAATAAAGATTCGTTTGTGGGTAAAGAGGCTTTATTAAAAATAAAATCGGAAGGATTAAAAAGAAAACTTACCGGTTTAATAAGTGATGAAAAAGCGTTTCCACGCCACGGTTACGAACTTACTGTAAACAGCAACAAAGTAGGTATAATAACCAGCGGCACGGTAAGCCCTGTTTTAGATAAACCCATTGCTCTAGGTTATATAAACATCGAAAATGCGCTCGATGAAAACGTTATTAATTTTTCTATTCGTGGTAAGGAAGTTCCCGCGCGAATTGTAAAACTTCCGTTCGTGAAAAAGTAAGAAGGTGCGTTAAAAGGTAATTATGAAAATAAATGTTCTATTCTCTCCTGCAACTGCGGATGAATTATACTTTACGGGCAAAACAACTGTTGTAATTGATGTTCTTAGAGCGACCACTACAATTGTTACTGCTCTTCAAAACGGGGCAAAAGAAATTGTACCGGTTGCTACCGTTGAATTTGCCGTAAAAATTTCCGGCGGTATGTTTGGCGGACAAACATTACTCGGCGGCGAGCGTAACACCAAAAAGATTGAAGGTTTTGCGCTAGGTAACTCACCTCTTGAATACACGGAAGAAGTTGTTTCCGGCAAAGCAATAGTTCTTTACACTACAAACGGCACCAAGGCAATTGCAAAAGCAAAATTTTCGGAAACTCTTGTTACCTGTTCGTTTGCAAATATTTCCTCGGTTGCTTCGTTTCTCTCCGGGTTAAACAAAGATGTTGAAATTGTATGCGCCGGAAGATCAAATAATTTTTCAATGGAAGATTCGGTATGCGCCGGCAAACTGATTTCCGAAATCTCAAAACTTAATGAGGAATTATATTTATCCGATTCTGCCAAAGCCAGTGTAGCGCTCAATAAATCATTTGGCAAAAATATTTTAAAAATGCTTGAAGAATCCGAGCACGGAAATATTCTCTTGGATAACGGGTTTGAAGAAGATTTAAAATATTGCAGTAAGCTAAATAGTTCATCTGCAATTCCGTATTTTACAGGAAATGTTCTTAAATTATACACGGACAATAAAAATTCTTCCCAAACAGGAAAAGAGAACTAATAAGTTAAAATGGCATTAAAGAAAAAGGGAAAAGTAAAAGCAAGTAAACCTGCTAACGGAGAACATCTTTTTACGGTTTCTACCGAGAAGAAGAAAAAAATAATCGGTATTCTTCTTATTCTTTTTTCAATTCTCCTTCTCCTAAGCATTGTATCGTATTCCAGATACGATAAAGCCGTATTGAATTACCGTTTCTCAGATCTGTTCAGGGTTTTCAGCGGAAGCTCGCAGTTCAACCAGAAAGCGGATGCAACAAGAAACTGGCTGGGAATCTTCGGCGCTTACATTTCAGACTATTTTATAAACTCTACTCTAGGCGTTTTCTCCTCAGTCTTCCCGTTAATGTTTTTTATGTGGGGAATTTCTTTCTTCAAAAAAATAAATTTCAGAAAACTTATTCACACTAGTAACTTCCTGATACTAACCGGTTTAATCTTATCCGCATTCTTCGGTGTGTTTAGAACCCATTACAAAATATTTTACGGCATTTACGAACTTTCCGGATCGGCAGGCGATTACCTTGGCGAAACATTAAGCCGTTTGCTTGGCGGAATAGGAAGCATCATGTTTCTGCTTGCTTCCGGGGTTATACTTTTAATTATTGCCTTCGATATTAAGATAGAAAAAATCTTTCATTTCATTAAAAGCTTATTTACAAAATCCGTTGATAAAGTAAAGGAAGAACTTGAGAACAGCAAAATTGAAGAAGAAGATGCTAATCTCAAAAAAATTAAAGAACTCGGGAAGGACAAGAAAAAGAAAAAAGCAAAAGTAGCCGATGCGGCTGCCGCTGTTTCTGCCGAAGAGCTAATGCGTCAGGAAGCAGAAGCAGAAGAGACCAGGATAAGGATAATAAGAAAGAACGAACAACCTGTTAAACCGGAAATAAACGAAGTTCAAAACGAGGAAGATAAAAAAGTTGATCTTGAAAAAACCGGCGAGATACCGGTAAAAGAAATAGACAGGGCAAAAGAGGCAAACCTTCCGAATAACTGGGAAGAAAAAATAAACTATAAAAGACCCGGCCTCGATCTTCTAGAGCCTATTCCGCCCGAAGATTTTAAAGTAGCCGAAGAAGAGCTTAAACGCAACGCCGAACTTCTAAAAGAAAAATTGAAGCTGTTCGACATAGACATCGAAGATATTTCCGTTACGCCCGGTCCGGTAGTTACACTTTATGAAATTGTTCCGGCACCCGGAGTAAAAATTAGCAGAATTGTTGGACTTGAACATGATATTGCCCTGGCACTGGCGGCAAGAGGAATAAGGATTATTGCGCCGATACCTGGTAAGAGCGCCATCGGTGTTGAAATACCGAATGCCGAAGCGTCTATGGTTAATGCCCGCTCGGTACTTGGAAAAATTTCAGAATCAAAAGCAGAGCTGCCTCTTTCACTTGGAAAAACAATTAACGGCGATGTTTACATTACCGATCTTGCTAAGATGCCGCACTTGCTGATTGCGGGCTCTACCGGCTCCGGTAAAAGTGTTGGTATTAATATGATTATTACAAGTCTTCTTTATACCAAGCATCCTTCCGAAGTAAAACTGATAATCATTGATCCGAAAAAGATAGAGCTTTCTTTCTACAATAAATTAAGAAGGCATTATCTTGCCGTATCACCGGATCTCGAAGAAGAAATTATTACAAATCCACAGAACGCCGTTCTTCTGCTGAAGTCCGTTGAATACGAAATGGAGCGGAGATACGATAAACTTGCCAAAGCCGGCGTAAGAAATATTGTGGACTATAATTTGAAAGTTGCCGACCCGAAGAAGAAGCCCAAAGATACCGACGAGATGAAA
>DAIERC010000416.1 GCA_027347125.1 Ignavibacteriales bacterium | reverse complement strand
GTAAGAAATGAATTAGTAATCGAAATCAGCGCAGGAATAATTAAGAAGAGAGAAAAAGCTGAAATTAATATTCTAATAAAAGTTTCGGTAGAATAAATAGAAGATTTTAATTTTTGTATTAACGAAATTGAATATAAACCTGAAAGAAGTGTAATGGCAATAGCATTAATCGCGGAGAATTCATAACCAAACACTTTAGCCAACGGAATATTCAGCAATAATAGATTGAGTGAAATGAGAGTTAATAAATAAACCGATAAATAACTATATCCCGATAATATATTTTTTATTTTCGCCACTGCTAATATTCGGATCCTTCCACTCGTTCAATATCGGCGCCTAGAGCGAGCAATTTCTTCTCAATTTTTTGGTAACCTCTATCAAGATGATAAACTCTAAGAACTTCAGTGGTACCTTCGGCAGCCAAACCCGCTAAAACCAAACTTGCGCTTGCGCGTAAATCTGTAGACATCACCTTTGCTCCCGTAAGCTTTTTTACTCCCTTTATTACTGCGCTATTTTCGTTAACAGTTATATTTGCTCCCAGCCGAACTAATTCAGGTACATGTTTAAACCTATCCAAATATATGGTATCTGTTACAGTTGACGTTCCCTCCGCTAAAGCCATATAGGCCGTCCATTGTGCTTGCATATCGGTTGGAAACCCGGGATAAATCGCAGTTGTAATGTCCGAAGATTTTATGCTATTATACGCAGCGCCTAAGCTTACTAAACCATTATTAATATTTAGGTTACATCCGCTGTCCTCAAGTTTAGACAAAACAGAATTCATATGTTGATTGGAAATATTTTTAATTGTGATATTACCGTGAGTTAATGCACCTGCAATTAAAATTGTTCCCGCTTCTATCCTATCAGGAATGGTATCAATTTCGGCAGTATGCAATTCATCTACTCCTTCAATTTCCAGAGTGGAGGTATTGATTCCGTTTATGCGTGCTCCCATCTTAATAAGGAACTCAGCAAGGTTAGAAATTTCCGGTTCGAGCGCTGCGTTGTTAATGATGGTAGTTCCTTTTGCCAGAGCGGCAGCCATCAAAATATTACCGGTAGCACCAACCGAAGACACATCAAAATTTATTCTAGCGCCTTTTAGTCTTTTGGCTTTGGCAATTATATATCCTTCATTTAATTCAATATCAGCACCCATTTTTTTTAATCCTTCAAGGTGAAGATTAATGGGACGGGGCCCCCAAGCGCAACCGCCTGGCAAAGATACTCTAGCGGTTCCGTATTTTGTGATCAAAGGACCTAGCACATAAACAGAGGCTCGCATTTTTTTTACATGTTCATACGGAGCATCCTGACTGATAATATTAGAGGAATCCAATTCCAGCACATGATTTTCGAAATTTGTTTTTACTCCAAGATGGTTCAATAATTTTGTCATCGTATAAACATCGTTAAGTTCCGGGGTGTTATAAAGTTTTGAGTTACCCGAAACCAGCAACGACGCAGGCATTAAAGCCAACGAAGCATTTTTTGCCCCGCTTATTTCAACCTGACCGGAAAGTTTTTTACCACCGCGAATTACAAATTTGTCCACAATTTCCTCATGAAAAAATAAGGTTACATTTTAACAATTAATCGAAGTTTAGAATGGGTTAAATTAAAGATTAAGGAAAGTAAAATCAATTTGCTTTTTTACTAGTTGGAAAGAATTGTACCATTATAACCGATTATAAATATTTTTTTAGACGGTGTAATAGCTATACCGGTTAAAGAAGCATAATTACCGCTTTCGGTTACTTCCCACTTCCCGCCGCCGTTACTGCTAAGAATAATTTCACCTTTACTACTTAAGACTATAATATTATTTTCATCTAAAATTTTAACAACGTACAACCCCGAAATTGTATTTGTTGTTTTCACATCCCAATCTTCTCCGCCATTATTAGTTTTTAAAACTTCACCGTTTCCGCCTACTATAAAACCCAGTTTATTTCCGTAAAAACTTATGTCTCTTAAATATTGATCGCTTTTTCCATTTTGTTGTTCCCAGGTGTTTCCGGTATCAGTAGTTTTTAAAATTGTTCCATTCCACCCAACGGCAAAACCAATGCTATTATTAACAAAAGCTATACGATATAATAACTGATTAGTCGGTGTCGAAATTTTTTGCCAATTATTTCCGCCGTCGGTGCTTTTTAAAATAGTTCCGAGGCCACCAACTATGAAGCCAACAGATTTACCCTTCAAGAAACAAATATTAAACAAGGCCTCAGATGTATTTGAAGTTATATTTGCCCATGTATTACCGGCATCGGTAGTGAATAAAATTGTTCCTTTTTCTCCCACAATAAAACCCCGCTGCGCAGAGACAAACTTTACATCCCAAAAGTTTATATCGGATGAGTCACTTAAGGTTTGCCATGTTTTACCACCGTTAACCGTTTTCATTACTAACCCTTGATTGCCGCAGATAAGTCCTGTGGAATCATCACTAAAATCGATTCCGTTTAATTGCAAAAAAGTAGAAGACTCAATTTTTTTCCATGCTGTTTTTTTAAAATTAAGATAATTCGGTTTTGAAGCGGACTCCGTATATAAAAGCGAGCCTTCGGGTTGCTTCCAAAATTGGGAAACACTTGTATAAACGAAATAAAACAAACCGGCAAAAACACATAAGGAAAAAAATATCATCCCGTAAAATTTAAGGTTAACCCTTAAAGGTTTTACCGGAGCTGTTTTTTCTTTCCTCTTAACTATTTTCTTTACACCGGATTGTTCTAAACTTGCGATAAGAATATCTATATCACCTAAAAACTCTTCACACGATTTGTACCTTTTGGCCAAAGATTTGTGCAAAGCTTTGCTAATTATCCCGTCAACTTCGGGCGGTATAGAAAGAATTCTTGATGAAAGTCTTTCCGGATTTTTTTTTAGATGTGCTTCAAGTATTTGGTAATCGGTATGGTAATCGAACGGAGTTCTTCCGCAAAGCATTTCATAAAAAGTTATCCCGATGGAATAAATGTCGCTCTGGTTAGTCGGTTCCATAGCTTTAACTTGCTCTGGACTCATGTACAAAATTGTACCCAGTTTAACGCCTGTTTTGGTAATGTCCCTTTCTTCATTAATAGATTTCGATATTCCAAAATCCATTATCTTAGCGGTGCCTTCCTGATTGAGAATTATGTTCGAAGGCTTTATATCTCTGTGTATGAATCCCTTGGAATGGGCATATCCAACACCTATCAGTATTTGACGGAGTATCTTGAGGGCTTCAACAACATCAAGTTTTCCTTTTTTTGTAATAAGTCTTTCAAGAGTTTCCCCTTCAACATATTCCATCACAATGCCCAGCGTGTTTGCAGTTTGAGTGAAGCCATACACCGGCACTATATTAGGATGATTAAGCTTAGCTTGATTTTTTGCTTCTCTTTTAAACCTCTCAATAAACTTTGGATTCCTAATGGCCTGCGGGCCTAGTATTTTTAACGCCACAAACCTTTCTAGTTTTAGGTCAAGGGCTTTATATACAATTCCCATTCCTCCTTCACCAAGGATGGAACTGATTTCATAATTTTCAATTATTGTTCCGACCATCGGCCTATCTTTTCTATAATCACAAAAGAATAATTATCCGGTGCTCCTCTTTCTTCAATTTTAGATTTCAATGTTTCCGAAATCTGCCCCAAATCCTTAAGCATTAATAATTCCTCAATCTCATCGTTAGTTATTACTTCGGTAACACCGTCGGTGCAAACGAAAAATTTAAGTTCGTCCTTTGCATTTAATTTTTGCTTGCTCAAATCAATATCCACAACTGCTTTATCGCCCAACGCTCTCATAACAATATTTCGGTTTGGATGTTTTTCGGCTTCCTTTAAAGTTAGATGGCCTTCATCAATTAATTTTTGAACCAGCGAGTGATCCTTTGTTATTTGTTTTAGTTTCCCATTTTTCCATATATAAATCCTTGAATCGCCCACATGCCCCCAATATGCCGAATCTTTATTAAGAAAGAGAAGCTCAACAGTAGTAGCCATGCCTAAAAAGTCAATATTGTTTTTAGATTTCTCATTGATTAAATGATTGGCGTTTATAATTGCCCCTTTAATTTTTTCCAGGTGATCATTTAATTCCGAACCGATAAAATTGGAATGGATTGTTTCAACTGAAAGACCAGATGCAACTTCACCGGCATTATTTCCCCCCACCCCGTCGCAAACAATAACCAACAAACCGGTAGGAACATCAAAAACGCCTACGGAATCTTCATTGCGCGCCCTTTTGAGTCCGGTCTCAGAAGCCGAAATATATTTGTACTTCATCTATAGTTTTCTGTTGAAAAAGGTATGTGCAAATTAATATATTGTTTAATTATCGCGTTAAAATAATTACATTTTTCTTAAAATGCTTACACTTTGGGAAGCAGTACGTTATTTCCTATTTTATGTGCTTAAAATGGGAATATTGCGAGCAGGTATTTTTTTGTTTTCTCGATAAAAACTTTTATTTTGATGGTTCAATTTCTTAAACTATGGTAAAAAATAGTTTTACGTTGTAGCTGTTTTGGTAATTTGAAGAAATCATTTTTATTGAAATAACAGAAATTGACAACTGCGAGAATGGCGGAATTTGGTAGACGCGCTAGACTTAGGATCTAGTACCTTAATCGGTGTCGGGGTTCGAGTCCCCGTTCTCGCACTTTTTATTTTATTTTTTAAAATGTGAAAGAGGAAAAGATTGGAATTTAAGATAAATGATTTATCGCTAACTGAAAAAGAAGTGGAAGTTACTTTTGCCTACGATGAAGTAAAAACCAATATTGAAAGCGAAGTAAAAAAACAGGCAAAGAATATTCAAATTCCCGGCTTCAGAAAAGGTAAAGTACCGGTTGCAATGTTAAAAAAATTGTACGGAGACTCGCTTGAATACGAAGCGTCCGAAAAAGTTGCAAATCACCAATTCTGGGAACTTGCCGAAAGCAAACATCTCCACCCCATAGGCCAACCGCACTTAACAGATATAAAATTTAAACCCGGCGAAGATTTTTTCTTCAAAGTAAAATATGAAGTAATGCCGAAGCTTGATGTAAAAGATTACACCGGTTTGGAAATTGAGGTACCTGAAATTGAAGTAAGAGATGAAGATGTTCAATCCGAAATTGATTATATCATAAAAGCAAACAGCGTAAACGAAGATGTTAACGAAGTAGGCCAAGACAATAATTATATTATAGATATTGAAGTTGTAAGGGTGGGTGAAAAGGGTGAAGTATATCCGGATACAAAACCGGAAAAGCTTCAGATAGATTTAACAAACGAGCGGGTTCAAGCAGATATAATTGATAACGCAAAAGGTAAAAAAGTCGGCGAATCTTTTACCTTCAATTTTACAGACAATAGAACCGAAAAAGACGAGGAAGGAAAAGACAAAGAAATTTCGGAGACTTATATTTACTCGGCCAAAATTAACGGCGTTAAAAAAATCGTTGTACCTGAATTGAATGAAGAATTAATTAAAAAAGCTACAAAAGATAAAGTTTCAAACGAACATGATTTAAGAGCTGAAGTAAGAAAAGATATTCAGAATTATGTCGATCAAAAAACAGACGACCTGATAAATGATAAACTTATAAGTCTCATCATAAAGAATAATGATTTTACACCTCCAACAACTCTTGTAACAAATATTCTGGAAGATTTGATAAAACGCGAAGAAGAAGCATCTAAAAAACAGGGTTACCCTAAGTTTGATAAAAAAGAAGCGGCCAACAGGCTTAAAAGCACCGCAGAAATGGATGTAAAGTGGTATCTTATTAAAGACGCCATTCAGAAGAAAGAAAATCTTATCGTTAACGAAGAAGATTTAAAACAATTGGCCGAGCAAGATGCCGAGAAAACAGGAATACCCGTAGATAAATTATTGAATTATTACAAATCTTCTAATTACGGTGAAAGGCTGCTGGATAAAAAATTGTTGGACTTTCTGAAAGAGAAAAACAAAATTCAAAAAACAGCTCCTGAAAAGCTTTCACAAAATGATGTAAAGGAGACAAAATGAAAAAGGATATAGAAATTTATAATCAGTTGGTTCCGTATGTTATAGAACAGACAGGCCGCGGCGAAAGAGGGATGGATATTTATTCCCGGCTCTTAAGAGAAAGAATTATATTTCTCGGAACCGCGATAGATGACCATGTAGCAAGTTTAACAATAGCCCAGTTAATATTTTTAGAAGCTGAAGATTCCGAAAAGGATATAAACTTATATGTAAACTCACCCGGCGGAAGCGTTAGCGCGGGCCTTGCAATATACGATACTATGAAATATATAAAGCCGGATGTTGCAACCATATGTGTTGGCATGGCCGCCAGCATGGGTGCAATACTGCTTGCAGGCGGGGCTGCCGGAAAACGTACTTCACTCCCCAACTCCAGGATAATGATTCATCAGCCCTGGGTGGGCGGTTTGCAAGGGCAAACTTCGGATATAGAAATTCATGCGAGAGAAATGTTGAAAACACGCGACACTTTATACAAAATATTAGCCGACCACACAGGTAAAACCGTTGAGCAAATTACTAAAGATTGCGACCGCGATTATTTCCTTTCCGCAGCAGAAGCAAAAGATTACAAAATAGTAGATAATATTCTGGAACGACGTATTCCGGACACAGAGAAAAAGTAATTCCAAAAGGATTGGGTAACCAATCCTTTTTTTTCACTTACCTTTGTTTTTTTTATCATCCAAATTAAAAAATTCTAAAAAATTGTTTAAAGCATATTATTAATATTTGTAGATTTGCTATACAATTTTTTCATTAAAAATTTATGTCTATCTGGTCAACAAAAAGCATCTACATAAAAAACTCCGTGGTTAGGCTGTTAGTATTTTTCTTATCGGCTCTATTGTTTTTCTCCTTTACAAATTTAATTGCTCAGAACACAAACCGTAAAACAGAGCTTCAAAATTTAGCCCGCCAGCATTTACTACATAAGCTTGATCAATATTTAACGGATTATTATCAGGCAAGAAATATTGCCTCTGTTACCGCAGGTGTTTTGCATAAAGGTAAAATTATATGGATTGGCTCACGCGGCTTTGCGGATCTTGGCAACAAAGTGCCCGCAAAACCAAATACTATTTATAGAGTAGCATCCATCTCAAAAGTAATAACCGCAGTTGCCGTTATGCAGCTCGTTGAAAAGGGGAAAATAAATCTTGATGCAGATGCGAGAAATTACATCCCGTACTTCCCCAAAAAGAAATGGAAATTTACTACAAGGCAAATACTTCAGCATACAGCCGGCTTGCGCACTTACAGAACCGGTGAATTTAACAGCACGGTTGAATATTCATCAACCAGAGAAGCCGTTGACGTAATCAGCAAAGACCCGCTTGAATATAAACCCGGCACAAAATACTTGTACACTACGCTCGGGTATAATCTGCTTGCGGCAATTATTGAAAATACTTCCGGGTTAAGTTTTAACGAATATCTCAAAAAAAATATTTTTATCCCGTCAGGAATGTTATCTACCAGGCTGGAAGTTCATAAGGAAATTATTCCCGACAAAGCGAAAGGATATGATAAAAATCTGTACAGAAAACTTCAAAACGCCCCGCTTGCCGATTTAAGTATTAAATATGCCGGCGGTGGAATTATATCCGACGCCGAAGATATTTTAAAATTTGCAGATAGTTTGATACGCGGAAAATTATTACAACCAGCCTACCTAGATTCAATGCTTGTGCCTGCAAGACTTCAAAACGGAAAAATTTTAACCTCCGGTTTGGGATTTGAATTTAATAAAGACAAGGACAAGGATTATTTTTTCGGGCATTACGGCTATGGAACAGGTTTCGTTTCTTTACTTGCAATTTTTCCGAAAGATTCCGTAGCAGTTGTTCACTTGATTAACACTGCTGATAGAAGTATTGAAAGCCCCGCACTGGATCTCGCATCTATCGTTATGGGTAAGGAATATTCACTTCCAATAAAATCGCTTGCCGATAAAATGATGGAACTTACGCTTCGCACCGGCATAGATTCGGCAATAAACTATTACACTGCAATTAAAACCGATTCCGCAAATGTTTATGACCTTTCAACAAACGAGATAAATACATTCGGTTATG
>DAIERC010000402.1 GCA_027347125.1 Ignavibacteriales bacterium | reverse complement strand
TTTCATCATCCTGGCGCCAATTTCTTCGTGTCCGTGAAACGTCCAGCCACTATCTTCAATAAATTTTTTGGTTTGAGGTTTTGCAATATCATGAACCAGTGCGGCAAATCTTAACCACACATTATTTGAAGCTTGAGAAATATTATCAACCACAATACACGTATGCAAAAAAACATCTTTATGATGATAATCATTCCGCTGATCCACGCCGGCAAGATTAGCTATTTCCGGAAATATTATTTTAAGAACGCCCGAGTTGAAAAGCAGCTTTAATCCGATAGAAGGCTTTGATGAAGAAAGTATTTTGAAAAATTCATCGGTAATTCTTTCTTGCGAAACAATTTTCAAACGCTCCTTTAACTTACCGGCAGCAATGTTTATCGATTCGTCAACGTTAAAATCCAGTTGTGCCGCAAACCTGAAAGCGCGCATTATTCTTAAAGGATCATCGTCAAAAGTAATTAACGGATCCAAAGGAGTTTTGATTATTTTTTTCACTATGTCGTTAAAGCCGTCGTAAGTATCAACCAGCAAGCCAAAGTCTTCGGCATTTACGGATACGGCTAAAGTATTAATTGTAAAATCTCTTCTGCTTATATCTTCCTGGAAAGTACCGGATTCCACAACCGGTTTTCTGCTGTCGCGGTTGTATGATTCTTTACGCGCCCCCACAAACTCGAGATCAAAATCATGATAGTGAAAATGAGCTGTGCCGAAATTCTTAAACAATGATACTCTTTCCACATTTAGATTAGCCGCATATTTTGATGCGAATTCGGGCCCGCTCCCGATTACTAAAAAATCTATTTCGTTTTTTTCTCTGCCGAGAATCAAATCGCGTACAAACCCGCCTACAATATATGCTTTTACATTAAGTTCATTTGCCGTTAAAGTAGCTTGTTCTAAAAACTCATATTTTTTTAATTCTGTTCTAAAATCCATATTATATTTTTTCTCTGAATACAATTTACAAATTATCCTTTTCTACTTTTTTACATCTAATCAACAATGCAATTAAGTTTAAGGTTTATAAATGTAATCGGTGGTTTTTGTTACCGTCGTCTTAGTTATTTAATTGCTGCAAATTTGGTATTAGCCAAAACCTCGTTGTGATGAAGAAGAATCCACTCACACTTGTCGTAATTATCTTTAAGGATCGAGTTAAAATTTTTACCGTGCATGTATCTTAATGCCATAGCAGCAGTTTTGCGCGCATTTGAATAATCCAGATTATCGAGCATGTAAACCGATAATTTATAAATAGCGTAACTGCTTAGATAGTCGTCCGCTTCAATTGGTTTGTCAAAATCCTTTATGAACAAATCATACCCTTCGTTTAGTAAAGACGATAAATTTATCATTACGGGAAACGAACTGTAAATATATTTTTTCTCGTTAATTTTTTTTAGAATTAAATATTTATCGAAATCACTTCCTTCAAGATATTGTTTAATAGTTGAAGTATCGTTTATCATGGTCAACCTCAAATCAGCCAGGTACAATAAAATTCTTGACGGCTCATGCTTTTTTAAATATAAATAAACGGAGTCGGCCTGAATATAGTTTCCGTTTTCAACCATTAAGTCGGCCTGTCGCAATTCCAGATTATAATAATATGCGGTATTCTTAAATTGTTCCAGCCAGCCGGTTATTACTTTTACCGCTGAAGTTTTTTTATTTAATTTCGAGAGGCATTCTGCGTATCCTGTTACTGCCGAGTAATTATTTGTTTTGCCCAATATTTCTTTAAATATTTTTTCGGCTTCGATTATATTATTCTGGTTAAACAACCGCCAGGCTTCTTCCAGCCTATCGCTTATATATCTGGGACACACTTTATAAAATATGGATTTCCGCCCGAAGTAATAGTTTGCTTCATCCCGGTTGCCTGTTTCGCCGTAAGATTCCAAATATTTATAATATTCCTTTTCGGCGGCTGCAAGTTTAATACCATAAATATCAAAAAAATTTCCGCCTTCGTAAAACTTTTTAAATTTATTTATGCCGTAATGTTCAACCATATATTTTGTAAACGAACCGGCATAAATATAAGATACCGATGAAGCCTGTGTATAAAAGCTGAAATTATTCAACATAGAATTAATGTTGATTTTATAGCCATACGAATAAGCCAGGGATGCCATGAAATCAATATTATTATCGTCAAAAACAGGATCGGCAGCAACAGCTATTCCTTCGATAAGGAACGGATTTAATCCGTGCGCTACTTTTAATATTCCCGTTCCAA
>DAIERC010000385.1 GCA_027347125.1 Ignavibacteriales bacterium | reverse complement strand
TCCGATCCTTACAACCAGCCAAACGCCGCTGAATTAGGATTATCGCCCAAATTAAGTTCGGAAATAGATTTGGTTGACCCTAATTTAAAGATGCCTCAGGTGTTAAGATTTGATGCGGCAGTCGACCGTCAATTGCCGTATAATTTTGTTGGTACTTTGGAATTTTTATATTCAAAAAATATTAATGAAATGACTTATAAATTGATCAACCTGAAACCGCAAGTTGGTACAGGCGAAGGCGGAAGACCAGTATTTAGCGGAACGAACAGCGGAAACGGAAATTTCTATAATATGCTGTATCTGCAAAATACAAGTCAAGGTTATCAATATAATTTTGTTGCGCAAGTTCAAAGAAATGTAGTTAGAGGCATTAGCTTAAATGCCGGCTATACTTACGGCAGAGCATTTGATATTAACAGCGTAACTTCGTCTCAGGCTAATTCTCAAATGGCTTATAACCCGATTGCCGGCAACCCAAACAATCCGGTTTTAGCTACTTCAGATTTTGAAGTTCGCAACCGTATTTTTGCTTCCGTTACATTTACGCATGAGTTCTTTAATAATGCGCCAACATCAATATCCTTATTCTATAACGGACAATCCGGAAAGCCGTATTCGTTTACCGTTTACGGTGATGTTAACGGCGACGGCTTCAATCAGAATGATTTATTCTACATCCCGAAGAATGATAACGACATTGAACTCGGAAGTATTTCTGGCGGTAAATTTGTACCGAATTCTCAAATGTATGCCGACTTTGACAGCTTTGTTGCGAACAATGATTACCTAAGCTCTCACCGCGGTCAAATTGCGGAAAGAAACGGCGCAGTAAATCCGTGGTATAACCAACTTGATATGAGGCTTGTTCAAGACGTACCGGTTATCGACGGCCACGGTATCGAAATTTCTCTTGATATACTCAATGTTCTAAATTTATTAAATAATGACTGGGGATGGTATCAACGTACTCCCTATTCTACATACACAATTGTTAGCTCTAAAGGAAAAGATGCTGCAACCGGAAAGTATGTTTACAGTTTTACAAAACCGCAAAACAATACACCATGGAGCGCAGACAACATTCTTTCGCGTTGGGCAATGCAGTTAGGTGTTAGATTTACGTTATAATAAACTCTTATAAAAAAGTTAAAGCCTTTAGAGTAATCTAAAGGCTTTTTATTTTTAAACATCTTCTCTCTAAAAGTCTATCTTATTTATCGGCAAAATAATGCGGCAAATCCTATCATGTTTCCCTTTGTGATAAATTACACCCAAAAGATTTATTTTTCTGTTATTTTTGCTTAAAAAATTTTGCTATGAAAATAAATAATATGCTCTGGGTAGTAATTACGGTAATGTTTTTAATGTGGTTGTTCGGTGTAATTTTTAAAATTTCTGCCGGCGGCGTATTACATCTTATTCTGATTGTTGCCGTTATTTTACTGGTTATAAATCTTGTAAAAACCGCTAAGACGTAAGTTCCTCTTATTACTTCAATTTTATAATTAATAGTTTAAAGCAGAGTGGCGCAAACAATAATTGCAGTTTCGCTTCGTAACCTGTTTTCCGTTAATCTATAAATTTCGTTTTCAACAAAGTAACCGAACTCTTTTTCACTTAAGCCGCCTTCTGGCCCAAAGAAAAAATATGAATCTTCCGAGTAATTTTTTTTTATTGATTTAAACTCAATTTTACTGCCCTGATCAAAAACATATTTTTTACCTTCGCGTTTAACCGCTTCGGATAAAGGTCCCGCGGCGTTTACCTTTGGCAAAAAGCTTCTTAAGGATTGTTTCATTGCCGATAAAGCAATTTTATTCCAACGTTCTAACTTATTCCCTCTTGCTACCTCCCTATCGGCATCATACACAAGGAAATTTGTTATTCCTAATTCCACACATTTCTCAAGGGCAAATTCAAACCTGTCGGCGCTTTTTAATTTTGGAAGACAAAAATTAATTTTTTCAAGTTTGTTTTCGTATGTGTAACAATGTTTTTCTATAAGATTAATAAAACCTTTTTTAACAGACTCAATCACGCACTTGAATATTTTCCCTTGACCGTTGGTAACATAAATTTCTTCGCCTTCATGATGGCGCATTACCTTTACCGCATGAGAAAAATCTTCGCCTTCAAGTATAATAATGTCATTTGAAAAATTTCCAGGGGAAGAGTAATAAAGCTCTATGTTAGAAAGATATTCCAAGCGCTAAAATCCATTCCGCTTTTTTGTATTCGTTAAAAGCATATTCTATTCTCAAAATATTATATGGAAGGATTAAAAATGTTAAACCTGTTCCGTACCCTGTATGAAGTTCATCCACGCTAAAGTTTTGTCCTCTGAATAAAGTTGTTCCCGTATCGCAAAATAGTTCGATATAAAGAGCTATTCTATATGAAAGAAATTCCCGCGGAATAACAGGGAGAAACTCTAAGTTGAAATTCATATCTTTTATTAAAGGGTAATTTAATTCAACGGAACCTATATATGAATCGTTGCCTTCCATTTCTTTTGTAAAATATCCTCTTATTCTTTCCTGGTAACCGAGGAAAGAATAATTATAATAAGGCACCAAACCGCCAAAAGTAAAGCGTCCGGCAAATCTCCATTTTGCTCTCAGCTCTGAAGATAACATGCGGTACTCGCGAAAATCGATATTGGCAATTCTATAATTTATTCCGTCAAATCCCATTCCCTTCAGCATAATACTTGCGTTTGCGTATATTCCGTTACTAGGAAATTGAACAAGGTCTCTAGTATCGTGCGTGTAAGAGGCACCCACAGAAATTGTTCTATCAATTCTTCCTGATGAAGCAGAAATTCCTTTTATATAGAAAGGAGTTTCAATGTAATCGTAGCCGATAAACAAATCTGCTTTGTTAAATAGTCCGAACCTTTTGCCGATATCTATTGAGGCGCTGTAATATTTTTGTTTAAAATCGTTCCCGTATAAATTAATGGCGGTAACACTTTTATTTTTTGCGTTTTGATACGAAAGGTCGGCCGTTAAATCTATTTTATCGTGTTCAAACAGGTACGGGTAATCATAATGCAGCAACAATATCGGATCGTATCCGAACCCTGCGTGAGCCCGCAAAGTTTCATTTAAACCTCCCAGGTTCCTCATTACTAAATCTACGCCATAAGATATTTTTTCCCAATCCTGATCCTGTAACTCTACAAAAGGTATAGGATAAATGTACCAGCTTTCTTCAACTTTTATAATAACATAATTGGTGCTATCAAAGCGCAGAGCCGAGAAATAAACATTTGTAAAGATGCCTAAGCTGTAAACTCTGTCCTTGTTATAATTTAGTATCTGGAAATTAACGGTATCGCCACGTTTAAAGGAAAGTTCTCTTAGTATAACTTTGCTTTCTGTTTTACTGTTTCCGTATATAATAATGGAATCAACTTTAATGGAAAAATTTTGCTTATAAAACAGCGTATCACTTTTCTGGGCCAGTAAAAAATTAGGGAAGAAAAGAAGTATAATTAAGATGAGCCGGTATTTGGTATTCCGATTAATAAACTACTCTTCTCCTTTTAGGTTTTCAATAAAAAAAACTGCGGCGCTTTTTTATGAGCGCCACATGAAATTTTAAGCAATAGATTCTTCTATATAATCCGAAATGGGGTTACAGCTGCAAACCAAATTTCTGTCGCCGTATGCGTTGTTTACCCTTCCTACGCTCGGCCAAAACTTGGTAAACTTTGTCCATGCGGCAGGGTAAGCCGCTTTCTCCCTGGAATATAAGTGCTCCCATTTATCGCCGGAAACACTTAAAGCGGTGTGAGGCGCATTCTTTAACACATTATCATGAACATCTGCAGCACCTGTTTCAATTTCTTTTATTTCTTCACGTATGGAAAAAAGCGCTTCGCAAAACCGATCAAGCTCGGCCTTCGATTCACTTTCGGTAGGCTCAACCATTAATGTACCGGCAACCGGGAACGAAACGGTAGGCGCATGATAACCATAATCCATCAAACGTTTCGCAATATCTTCAACTTCAACTTGAGCTGAATTTTTAAAATTACGCATATCAAAAATCAACTCATGCGCCACTCTTCCCTTCTTACCGCTATATAAAACCTTAAACGTAGATTCTAATTTGCTTTTTATATAGTTGGCGTTTAATATAGCATACTTTGAAGCGTCGGTTAAACCTTCACCGCCCATCATTTTTATATACGCGTACGAAATAACAATTATATCCGCGCTTCCCCACGGAGCGGAAGCAACAGCATGAATTCCTTTTTCACGTTTCATGTTTACAACCGAATGGCCAGGTAAAAACGGTACAAGATGCTTTGCTACACCAATCGGCCCCATGCCTGGTCCGCCGCCGCCGTGCGGTATGCAAAATGTTTTATGAAGGTTAAGGTGGCAAACATCGGCGCCAATATTGCCGGGGCTTGTTAAACCAACCTGCGCATTGAGATTAGCACCATCCATATAAACCAGTCCGGCGTTTTCATGAATTACAGAGCAAATTTCTTTTATATCTTCTTCAAATACTCCGTGTGTTGAAGGGTAAGTGATCATTAACGCGGCAAGTTCATTTTTATATTGTTCGGCTTTACTTTTCAAATCGATAAGATCAACATTGCCTTTATCGTCGCACTTAACAACAACAACTGTCATTCCGGCCATAACCGCCCTTGCGGGGTTTGTGCCGTGGGCTGATGACGGAATTAATACGATGTTCCTGTGCCCTTCTTCTCTATTCAAATGATACTGACGAATTACCATTAACCCGGAGTATTCGCCTTGCGCGCCGGAATTAGGTTGAAGTGAAATAGCTGCAAAGCCGGTGATCTCGGCAAGATCTTTTTCAAATTCTTTGAATAATTCCA
>DAIERC010000377.1 GCA_027347125.1 Ignavibacteriales bacterium | reverse complement strand
TTGGAAGACATTGCGGATGATATAATTTTGTGCAAGGAACTTGATGTTGATATGGCGTCTTTCAGTCCCTTTTTATCATCGCCGGATACACCGTACAAAAACAAACAATCCGCTAATCTTGCTTTAGTTTTAAAGACGCTTGCAGTTGCAAGAATAGTATTAAAAAATGTTCACATGCCTGCAACCACGGCGTTGGCGGCTTTGCATAAAGACGGTTATGAAAAAGGTCTGCTGGCCGGCGCAAATGTAATAATGCCTAATTTTACTCCGAAGGGTTACAAAGAAAAGTATTTAATCTATCCCAATAAAAATCGTGTGGATAAAGAAACGTCAGTGCAACTGGAATCGATAAGAAATTTAACAACATCCCTAGGCAGAAATATTTCCGCTACATACGGCCATTCTTTAAAACAATTTGTGAACCGCTGAAAGTGATGTGTAGCCGAACGCATTGCTTATAGGCAACGTTCACTTTTTTATTAATTTATTTATTAAATTATGTTAAAATAATTACGGATTATTATGCCGCTTAAAAGATCGCACAACTCAATGATAGCAGGCGTTTGTGCCGGAATTGCTGAATGGCTGGGCTGGGACCCTACGGTTGTAAGAATAGCTTACGTGCTAATTTCAATTTTCAGCGCTGCTTTTCCGGGAATACTGGTTTATATAATTCTGTGGATTGTAATGCCGCCTGCCGATAAAGGTAAATGAACATAATAATGTTAATACGGTGAAGACAGTTTTTTATGTAATATAACACGGTAAACATTTTTTAATTATAATCTCCAGCGGAGGAGCTTATGAAAAAAACTTTAAGGGATAAATTAATAATTATCTTTTCCATCTTTCTTTTTCTTCTTACGGTTAGCTGTAACGTTAACAACGGAAACCGGGGAAACAACCTGGGTATAACACTGCCTCCACATTTCAAAATAGATATTTTCGCTCATGACGTGGAAGGTGCGCGTTCTATGGCGTTAAGCCCAAGCGGCGTTTTATATGTGGGTACAACGGAAGGCAAGGTGTATGCTATTCTTGATACAAATAAAGATTATAAAGCGGATGAAATAATTGCAATTGCCGAAGACCTTAATATGCCTAACGGCGTCGCGTTCAGAAACGGCGATTTGTATGTTGCCGAAATTAATAGGATAATAAAATTTCCCAACATAGAAGCCGATCTTCATCATCCTCCCAAACCGATTGTTGTAAACAGCAGTTACCCCAGCGAGAAACATCACGGATGGAAGTTTATAAGATTCGGGCCCGACGGAAAGCTCTATGTGCCTGTTGGCGCTCCGTGTAATATATGTTTGCCGGATGCAAGGCACGGAATTTTAACAAGTATAAACTCCGATGGAAGCGGTTATGAAGTTTACGCAACCGGTATAAGAAATACCGTCGGCTTCGATTGGGATCCGCTTACTAAAGAATTATGGTTTACCGATAACGGAAGAGATATGCTGGGTGATAATCTTCCTCCAGATGAATTGAACCACGCGCCTCATGCAGGAATGAACTTCGGCTTTCCTTATGTTTACGGCGATAACATTCCTAATCCCGAGTTTGCGGAAGAGGATAAAAAGATCGACCTAAATAAATTTACAAAGCCTGCGCAAAAACTAGGCCCGCATGTGGCCTCGCTGGGCATGAGGTTTTACATCGGCAAAATGTTTCCGAAAGAATATTGGAACCAGATATTTATTGCCGAGCACGGCTCGTGGAACAGAAGCAAAAAAATTGGTTACCGCATTACCCTGGTAAAACTTAACGATAAAAGGCAGCCGATAAGCTATACACCGTTTGCTTACGGCTGGCTAAAAGATGAAAAAGTTACAGGCCGGCCGGTGGATCTTCAAATTATGCCAGACGGTTCAATGCTTGTTTCCGATGATTATTCGGGAACAATTTACCGCATCAGTTACTCAAAATAAATTCTATGGTGATGTTTAATATTTGAGGTAGGCAACATTCATCATTAAAGCTTGTGAAAATGAGCTAACGGTTTCGTAAATTTGTTTTCACTATCAAACGAATTAACACGGGGTTTACTTTGGATAATCTGTTAGCCGCACGCTCAACAATGGCGCTATCCCTTGCGTTCCATATTATTTTTGCCTGCATCGGGATGACCATGCCTTTCCTAATGATTATATCTAACTGGCTTTGGCTAAAACGTAAAGAAGATATTTATTTAAAGCTTACTAAAACCTGGTCTAAAGGCGTTGCAATATTTTTTGCTATCGGCGCTGTTTCCGGTACGGTGCTTTCATTTGAACTGGGTCTTTTATGGCCGGAGTTTATGAAGCATGCCGGCGCAATTATAGGAATGCCTTTCAGCCTGGAAGGTACAGCATTTTTTATTGAGGCGATTTTTATCGGTTTGTTTCTTTACGGATGGAATAAACTTAGCCCGTATGCTCATTGGATATCAGGGCTTATAGTTGGCTTTTCAGGAGTTATATCCGGAATATTTGTAGTTACCGCAAACGCTTGGATGAACGCGCCTACAGGCTTCGATTGGGTAAACGGTAAAGCAATAAACATAGACCCGATTGCCGCTATGTTTAATCCGGCGTGGATTAGTGAAACTCTTCATATGACCATTGCTGCTTTTGTAGCAACCTCATTTGGTGTAGCAGGTTTACACGCAATTTTGCTTTTACGCGGTAAGAACTCTGCGCTTCATAAAAAAGCGATGATAATTGCGCTTGCATTCGGCAGCATATTTGCCATCCTTCAACCAATAAGCGGAGACTTTAGCGCCAAAGACGTTGCCAAAAGACAGGAGATTAAACTTGCCGCAATGGAGGGGCACTTCAAAACAGAAAAGAACGCGCACTTAACAATTGGCGGCATTCCTAATGAACAAACGGGAACAACAGAATACGGAATTAAGATACCTTATCTTCTCAGTTTTTTAGCTTACGGAAATTTTCATGCCGAAGTAAAAGGATTGAACGATTACGACAAATCGGCGTGGCCGCCGGTTCTTCCCGTGCATTTAAGTTTTCAGGTTATGGTTGGAATAGGATTTCTGCTCGCGCTTGTCGGCGTAGTATTTTGGTTAATCAGGTTTAAATGGAAAGACGCCATCACTAATAAAAAATTTTTGCAGTTGATTGCTTTATGTACGCCGTTAGGGTTTATCGCGGTTGAGGCCGGATGGATTGTTACAGAAGTAGGAAGGCAGCCGTGGATAATTTTCGGAATTATGAAAACATCCGAAGCAGTTACGCCTGCACCGTTCCAGGTCTATCATTTTATACTTTTTGCAATTGTATATCTTATGCTGTCAATTATTGCAGTGTGGTTAATGCGGAGGCAAATAATAGCTTTGGATAAGTCTATTTAAAGACTACAAAATTTTTACATCACACAAAACTCGTTGCGCACAATGGGTTCCACTTTATAGGTGATATTATGTTATACGTGGTTATTTTCTTCTTCCTTGTTTCAATTTTTATATACTGTTTGCTTGGCGGTGCAGATTTCGGCGCAGGCATAATAGAATTAACAGCCGGGCGCAAAACGGAAGCAATAACCCGTAACCTGGTTTCGGAGGCGATGGCTCCGATTTGGGAAGCGAATCATGTCTGGTTAATTATTGCCGTGGTAATTTTATTTAACGGTTTCCCCGGTGTTTACAGCCAGTTATTAATTTCACTTTCCATACCTTTAATACTGCTGCTGGTGGGAATCATTCTTCGCGGCTCGGCGTTTACGTTCAGGCATTACGATGCCATAAAAGACGGCTCGCAGAAAGTTTACTCAAAGGTATTTCAATATTCCAGTATGATGGTTCCCTTCTTTTTCGGCCTGGTAGTGGGAGCAATAATTTCCGGTAAAATAACCGCTACACCGTTAACCTTTTATGAAGGTTATGTTGCCCCCTGGTTCAATCTTTTTTCACTGGCAACCGGTATATTTATCGTTTCCATATTTGCGTACATCGCGGCAGTTTTTTTAATAAGCGAATCAAAAGATACTGCCATAATAAACATGTTTATCTCAAAATCAAAAAGAGCAGTTATTGCTGCGGTTCTTAGCGGCGGATTTGTTTTTATGTCTTCAATAATTGAAGGCGTTCATTTTTTTGAAGCATTTATAGGCAACAATTTAAGCATTACGTTAATGGTATTGGCTACAATTACATTACCGCTTGTTTGGAAGGTGCTTAGTAAGGGGCTGAAATGGCCTTCAAGAATTTTGGTGAGCGCGCAATTGTTTTTTATACTGGCAGCTTTTTACGCAGTTTATTTTCCAACACTTCTAAGATTAAAAGACGGTTTAGATTTAACCTTTTATAATTCAGCCGCGCCAGATGTAACTCTTAAGTACTTAGGACTTGCATTAATATCCGGTTCTTTGCTGATATTTCCTTCGTTGTTTTTTCTTCTCAGGGTATTTAAGGCAGAAAAAGAATCGACAGACGGAAAAAATAAATTCACGTTTTGAGAAAAGAGTTAAAAGAAAAACTTATTTTACTTTTTTCAGGATACCCAGTTTATCCGCAAATTCCGAACTAAAGTGAGCGAACATTTGAGCAATTTCATTATTATTTGTGGCCTTAAGATATGTGTCGGCCATTTTTTGTAGTGTCTGGTAAAAATGTATATTCATATCTTCAATAAGCATATCCTTTGTCCATAGGTCAATTCCAAAAGTTGATTTTTCATCCTTATCCCAGAGTGAAATCATCATAGAAGAGCAAGGTTTCGTCCCGGTAAAACCCGCGTCGGTGGCTTCCCATTCAATTTTGCCGGGCAATTTTTTTTCGTCAAGTTCAATTATAAATT
>DAIERC010000365.1 GCA_027347125.1 Ignavibacteriales bacterium | reverse complement strand
GGTTGGATTTTTGCCATATCGCTTCTTGCATCCGGCTTATCGTCATCCACCGTTGGAACAAGCGCCGGACAGGTTATGATGCAGGGATTTCTTCACCGGCATATACCGGTATGGTTAAGACGCCTAATTACAATTATCCCTTCTATTATTGTTATATCAATCGGGCTTGACCCGACACGAACTTTAGTAATAAGCCAGGTTGTCTTAAGCTTCGGTTTGCCGTTTGCAATAATTCCTTTAATTATGTTTACACGGAAAAAAGATGTTATGGGAATTCTTGTTAATAAAAAAATAACCACATTTATTGTTTCTATTATTGCGGCATTAATTATATTTTTAAATATCTATTTAATATACCAGGTAGTGTTCGTTGGATAAACCAATAATTAAACAGTTATTAGTGCCGCTAGACGGTTCAAAGTTGGCCGAATCCGTTTTACCGCTTGTTACGCAATTGGCAAAAAAGATAAATGTTTCGGTTACATTAATTCATATTATCGAAAAAGACGCTCCCGAAAAAATTCACGGACAAAGGCATTTAACCAGGCCGGATCAGGCACAAGAATATTTAAACTCTTTAGCCGCTGCGGCTGATTTCAGAGGTATTACCGTAAATTTCCATGTTCATGAAAGCAGTGTTAAAAATGTGGCGAAAAGTATATCCGAGCATTCCCAAGAACTAAACCAGGATCTTGTGGTTTTATGTACGCACGGAAGCGGCGGGCTTCACGATTTGTTGTTCGGTTCAATTGCGCAGCAGGTTATAGCGTTGCGAAATACCCCTGTATTATTAATTAATCCGTCAAATGAAAATACTGTAATAAAATGCGGATTTAAAAATTTTCTAATTCCGCTTGACGGAAACCCCGAGCACGAGCAGGTATTGGAGTTTTCATCCGAACTCGCTAAAATATGCGGAGCAGGTTTACACCTCCTAATGGCAATACCGCAGTACGGCTCTATGTCCGGTGAAATGACAATAGTAAACAGGCTGTTGCCCGGAACTACATCAAAGATGATGGATATGATTGTTCCCGATGCGGAAGAATATCTTAAAATGCTAAAACTTAAACTTGAACAATCCGGATTAAAAGTTACAACAAGTGCGTCTAGAAATAACCCGGACCGCGCGATAATGGAAACTGCAAAGAAAACAAAAGCCGATTTAATAATACTGGCTACTCACGGCAAAAAAGGCGCAGACGCTTTGCTTGAAGGAAGCGTAACGCCAAAGATCAGTAAATCAAGCAAAATACCCCTGTTGCTTGTACCGGTAAGGGTAAGCAACTAGTAACGAAATTGGTTTTGAATTGAATTTAAACAGAGTAAGACGATTAAATAATTTTGATATTGTAAAAGGCCCCGTTGTTTATTGGATGAGCCGTGATCAAAGAGTTAATGACAACTGGGCGCTTGTTTACGCTCAAGAAATTGCTACACTAAAAAAAGTTCCGCTTGTTGTTGTATTTTGTTTAGCGCCTAATTTCCTTCACGCTACAATCCGTCAGTATGGGTTTATGCTAAAAGGTTTAACGGAAGTTGAAAATGCACTTAAGGAACTTAACTTCCCTTTTCATCTTTTAATTGGCGAGCCTGCTAGCGTTGTTCCCGAATTTATTAAAAATATTGAAGCTTCCGTATTAATAACCGATTTTGATCCGCTCAAAATAAAGAAGCAATGGAAAAACGAAATATTAAAAAACATTACCATACCGTTTCATGAAGTTGACGCGCATAATATTATACCTGCATTTATCGTTTCGCAAAAAGAGGAATTTGCCGCATACACCATCAGGCCAAAGATTAATAAGCTCTCACCCGAGTATTTAGAGGAATTTCCGCCGGTAAATAAAATCGAATTAACTAAATCGTTGCTCCCGTCAAAGGAAGTTGACTGGAATAGCGTTATACAAAACCTAAGAATTGATCGTTCGGTGCCCGAGGTTGACTGGGCAATACCGGGAGAACATGCCGCACTAAATTTATTGAAAGAATTTATCTTCGATAAACTGCCCGGTTATAACAACAACAGGAACAATCCGGTTAAAGATGCTCAATCGTGTTTGTCTCCCTATTTGCACTTCGGACAAATCTCTGCACAAAGAGTGGCGTTAAATATTGAGAAACATTTTCCGGAAAGCGAATCGAAAGCGGCTTTCATGGAAGAATTAATTGTAAGAAGGGAGCTATCCGATAATTTTTGTAATTATAATTTAAACTACGATTCCTTTGACGGCTTCCGCGATTGGGGGAAAAAAACTCTTGACGAACATCGGCATGACAAACGGGATCATGTTTATTCGCGCGAAGAATTTGAAAATTCTAAAACGCACGAAGACCTGTGGAACGCGGCGCAAAATGAGCTCAAACAAAAAGGTAAAATTCACGGCTATATGCGGATGTATTGGGCTAAAAAAATTTTGGAATGGTCAGCATCGCCGGAAGAAGCGATGGAAACAGCAGTATTCTTAAACGATAAATACGAACTTGACGGACGAGACCCCAACGGCTACACTGGTTGTGCATGGGCGATTGGCGGAATACACGACAGAGCCTGGACAGAGCGCCCGGTGTTCGGCAAAATAAGATACATGAACCGGAACGGCTGCAAAAGAAAATTTGATATCGACGCTTATATCGACAGAAATAAATAAGTATTTCAGATTGTATAACCAATACACTACACGCAATATCGAATTAACCCATAATTCCAATCTTCCGCTCATCCAATACTATTGGTATAATTTACAATGCAGTGTAAAGGTGAATGAACAAAATATAGATGTAAGAGACGGGTTACTTATCCAGTTCTTTCAATTTATCAAGACGTCTTTTGTATTTGCCTTCATTAATAAATTGGGCGTGAAGAAATGCGTTAATTAATTCTTTGGCTGTTTCAACGCCTATAATTCTTGCGCCCAAACAAAGCACGTTCATATCGTCATGCTCTACCCCTTGGTGTGCGGAGTATGTATCATGGCAAACACTTGCCCTTATGCCTTTTGTTTTGTTTGCGGTAACACAAGCTCCAACACCGCTGCCGCAAATTAAAACTCCTCTTTCCGCCTCCCCGTTTGAAACGGCAACCGCAAGTTTATTTGCATAATCGGTGTAATCATCTTCGGCTTCATATACGTGATTGCCCAAATCAACCACGTCATAATTTTCTTTTTGAAGAATATCTATAACTATTTTTCTCAGTTCAAATCCACCGTGGTCTGCGGCAACAGCAATTTTCAATTTTAAATTCCTTTCAATAAAATCTGTTAAAACGTTTTCTAATTTAATAATTTTATTTTATACTTTTAATAGAGTTTTTAACACAATGATATAAATCTCATCAAAATTTATATTAATGCAACAGCGGCCGACGAATAAATAGTTATTTTATTTGATAATTAACCGTATATAATTTAGTTTAATAAAAAAGAAGGGAAACAATAATGACGTTGATTGAATTTATTCTTCTCTTAGCAATTGCCGGAATTTGCGGCTCGATTGCTCAAGCAATGGTTGGCTTTTCCAGAGGCGGCTGCTTACTTTCGATTATTACCGGGTTTATTGGCGCGCTAATTGGATCATGGATTGCTAAAAGATTTGAGCTGCCGGATTTTTTTGTTCTCTCTATCGGTGGAAAAAATTTTCCCGTTATATGGTCTATTATAGGCGCGGTTATTTTCACATCAATTCTTAGCGCACTTTCCGGCAGGAAGAATTAATCAGTACTTATGTTTTATATAAATATTTTTTATTAGCCTGTCTAATTTTATATTGTTTTTTAAAACCGGGAAAATATGGGAACTAACTACAAAGGAAGCAAGGCGGAAATAAACGCTCTAAACACTTACATAAAATTGATAAGAGCTGCCCAATCAATTACGGCAAGATTGAACAGCCGAATTACAAAAGAAGGTTTAACCGAAAGCCAATTCAGCATACTTGAAGCACTGTTTCATATAGGTCCGTTATGCCAGCGCGATTTAGCAGGCAAGCTTTTACAAAGCGGCGGAAACATCACTATGGTTATAGACAACTTAGAGAAACAAGGCCTGGTTAAGCGCGAACGCGGAGAAAAAGACAGAAGATTTTTTACCGTCCATTTAACTCAAAAAGGGAAAAGTTCGATTGAAAATTTGTTTCCCAAACACCTCGCCGCAATAACGGAAGAAATTAGCATCCTTACAGAAAAGGAACAGCATGAATTCCAAAGGATGTGCAAGCTTATCGGTTTACAGAAACAAGAAAGCGGGATTGAAAAAAATAAAGAGAAAATCTAGGATAATTTATTTTCTATTTCCTTTACAAGGCCGG
>DAIERC010000362.1 GCA_027347125.1 Ignavibacteriales bacterium | reverse complement strand
AGAGCGAACCAAAGAAATTCATAAAAAATTATTAAGCAATTTTTATTTTTAAAGAAATATCTTTCCGTGTTTTACCGGGTACGGATCTTCGGTTAAATCATTTTCGAAATAACTTGACGTTGCCAACCCGTGCGCAATATTTTCATGCACCAGCGAGGCCGCAAAAATAGCCAGAGCCCGCCCGACAGATGATTCGAATGATGATGTAATTACGGTCTTAATATCTTTATCGGAAGCCTGATCTATTATTTTTAGGGTGGGAATTATTCCGCCAAGCATCATCGGTTTTAGTATAAGCACACCGGCGGCGTTACTATTTATAAAATTATTTGCATCATCAAGCGAGCGAATTGATTCATCTGCTGCGATAGGCATATTGGTAAGCTTTGACAATTTTACAAAATCGTCAATAGAATTTACTGGTTGCTCAACATATTCAATATCAAAGTTTTCAAGTTTACGCAGATGTTTTTCAGCCTGTTCTAAATTCCATTTACCGTTTACATCAAGACGAATCTTAAGTTTATTTCCAACAGCTTCTTTAATGGCTTCTATGCTGTCGTAATCATTTCTAAATGTATCACGGCCAATTTTAACTTTCAGCACAGAATAACCCTCTTCCAAAAAATTTAGCGCGGCTTGCGCGGATTTCTTTGGCGTCATAAGACCAACTACGGCGTTAACATTAATTATTTTTAACGAACTTCTGCCGAGCAAGTCGTTTAGCGAAATATTTTTTTCGTTGCAAATTAAATTAAGTAATGCCTGCTCAAAACCATGGCGCAGCGAAGGATAGATATTTAAAGGCGATAAAGTGTAATCAAGACTGTCGAAAAGATTATCTAGATCCAGTTTGAATTTTAAGTTAAAATTATTGAGGGCTTTTTCGGCTTCCTTAAACGATTCTGATCCGAACTCAGGGAAAGGCGCCGCGTCTCCTATCCCCGTTTTACCTGATGAGCCGGTAAGTTTTAATATAAAACCTTTTCTTTCTTTCAAACTACCCTTTGAGGTAATAAAAGGTTTTGACATTTTTAAAACATACGGAGAAAATATTAATTCAATTTTGTTCATAAAGTTAATCCAGCCGCAAACAACAATCCGAATAAAGCGGAGAACTTCGCCGTAAGCTCAAGGGTTCTATTTAATTGCAGACCTTCCAATGTATAAAGCATTGTAATAAGTTTATAAGCCAGCGGTAAAGTTAAAAAAGGGAGCAGTATCCAGAAACGGAAATTGTAAAAAAAATACAACATCGCCGGCACCGTAAATGAAGCCGCAAGCAAAAACAAATACTGGTACCTTGCAAAGGTTTTTCCGAATATAACGGCAAGTGTTTTCTTCCCCGCAGCTTCGTCTTCTTCAATATCTCTGTAATTATTAACAACCAATATATTTGTTATTAAAGCCCCAACGGGTATGGAAGTAAGAAAAGCAACTGCCGAAAATTTTTCTGCGTGTATATAGAAAGTACCCGTAGTACCCACAACGCCAAAAAACAAGAATACAAAAATATCGCCAAGGCCGTTATAAGCCAGCGGGAAAGGGCCAGCAGTATAGGCTATGCCGGCAATGATTGATAAAATTCCAATCCACAATATTAACAAACCGGCTTTATACACTAGTATAAGCCCAAGTAAAAACGCCGCAAGAAAAATTAGGAAACTTCCAAACTTCATTTCATTAACAGTTATTAGTCCTGAGGCCAGCACTCTAATCGGGCCTTTTCTTTTCTCAGTATCCGCGCCTTTAAGGAAATCATAGAGATCGTTTACAAAGTTGGTTCCAATTTGTATAAACAGTGAACATATAAGCGCGACTAAAGCATAGATAAATTTAAATTTGCCTTCGTTTATTGCCAGAGCTGATCCGACTAAGACAGGAACAACTGCGGCAGGAAGAGTTTTAGGGCGGCTGGCTAAAATCCAGCTCTGTAATTTTGTATGAGTAATGTTTTTATCTTGCATATTCGCCGTTAAGGAAGTTTTGGAAATTTATTGAACTCAGGTTTTCTTTTTTCAAGATAAGCTTTTTTCCCTTCCTGGGCTTCTTCACTCATATAATAAAGAAGTGTTGCGTTGCCGGCAAGTTCTTGAATTCCGGCCTGCCCGTCTAGTTCGGCATTAAATGCAGATTTTAATAATCTGATGGCCATCGGACTGTGTTCTAAAATTTTCTTTGCCCAGTTAATTCCTTCATCTTCTAATTTTTCTACCGGTACAACCTTGTTTACAAGCCCCATTTCATATGCTTCATGAGCGTTATATTGAAGACATAAATACCAAATTTCCCTTGCTCTTTTTTGGCCAACCATCCTTGCCAAATAACTGGCGCCGAATCCGCCATCGAAACTGCCGACTTTAGGACCGGTTTGCCCGAAGATCGAATTGTCTGCCGCAATTGTTAAGTCGCAAACAACATGCAGAACATGTCCTCCGCCGATAGCGTAACCTGCAACCAAAGCAATTACCGGTTTAGGAATACTTCTAATAAGTTTTTGAAGATCCAGAACATTTAACCGGGGAACACCGTCTTTACCGATGTAACCTTTAGCGCCGCGTATTCTCTGGTCGCCTCCGGAACAGAAAGCGTATTTACCATCCTTTGCCGGTCCTTTACCGGTAAGTAAAATAACGCCGATATTCTGGTCTTCTCTAGCGTCAGCAAACGCATCATACATTTCGTGAACAGTCTCAGGGCGGAAAGCATTTCTTACTTCCGGCCGATTTATGGTTATTTTGGCAATCCCATCCATCTTCTCATAAATAATATCATTATAGTCTTTTGCTTGTGTCCAATTATAACTCATTTTTTACCTTATTATATTTTTATATTAATTAAACGCTAAAAGCTATAAAAAAATTAGCTTATTTAAAAAATTATTTATCACATTAATAAACTCATCCGGTTTTTCCAGGTGAACATTATGCCCCGCACCAGGAATTGTAATATGAGCGGCATTCAGAATATATCTTTTTATTTCCGAATTAATTTGTGTGAACTTGCTGTCGTGTTCACCGGTAATAAGTAGCACCGGCGCTTTTATTTTGTTAACAAGATTGTGGAGCGGCGGCATACTGCCGGTTCCAAAGCCAAGCAAAGAATTGGCGAGACCGATTTTGTTATTTTTTAATTTATTTTTTCTAACTTCACTTAAAATTTTCGCAGGTAATTTCTTTTGTGTGGCAAACAGATCAAGATTCATCCAGTAATCGACAAATTTTTCTACATCGTTTGATAAAATATATTCGGCGAGTTTCTTATCGCTTTTTATTCTTTCGTTGCGAAAATTCTCTTCCGGAATTCCCCATGTAGTGCTTTCCAAAATTAAACCTGATACTTTTCCCGGGTAACTAACAGCGTAAGACAAAGCCGCTCTTCCGCCCATAGAATATCCGATGATTATAAGGTTGGCGGCGCTGATTTGTTCTATTGTGGTATTAATCTGCTCTATAATTGAATCGGTCGAATACATGCTCAAATCATCGGGCGAATCACTTTGGCCGTGGCCGATTAAATCCAGAGCAAATACATTGTTGTTCCGTGAAAGTGAAGGGATTAAAAAATTCCAATCATTAGCTGAGCCGGTAAAACCGTGAAGTACAAGAACATCATATGCCGGTTTCCCTTCAGAAGAGTAAACTATGCAATTCAAATTCAGGTTTTCTAATTTTACTTTCATAAGTTGACATGCTTTTATTACTTCGTCATTTAATTACTCCAAAACCTAAACTACAAAATTTTAAATGTGTAAGAATATATTCTAAAGTAAGAAACGTTTTTTATAGATAGCTTTTTACGTTTATAAAAGCCTCAAACTAACGGCTTTCCAATATTGTCTTCGGAGTTTCAAAGAATCAGTTGCCGAAGTTTTTAACTCTAGAACGGAAAACTGCTGCCGGCTAAAAGATTTAACAAGTGATTTTTTTAACGCCGGCCAATTTTTTATTTTTATATAATTTCCGCCGTAAGCTTTAACGAAGTGGGAAAAATCAAGTTGATGTGGAACTACAAAATACTTTTTAAAAACTTCACCGTATTTGGAAATAGGAAGTATTTCGAATATGCCGCCTCCGTTGTTGTTAAGCAAAATTACAACAAGCGGAATGTTATAATTTTTTGCGGCAAGCAATCCGTTTAGATCGTAATAAAAAGCCAGGTCACCGGTAATAAGCACTGTGGGCTTTTTTGTCGCTTCGGCAATACCGAGGGCGGTAGAAGTAATGCCGTCTATGCCGCTAGCACCCCGGTTGTTATAAACAACAATTTTTTTCTTGCTGTATGAAGCAAAGTAATCGAAGTCTCTTACCGGCATGCTGTTGGAAAGCATAATCTGGCAGTCCTCCGGTATGTTATCCAATATTTCATTGATTGCACGGCACTCGTTTGGGAACTGCGACTTATAAATTATTGCTTCTTTTATTTTTGTTGCTGCAGCTTCCGCATTTTTATAAACGGTAAGCCATTTATCGTTACTTCTTTTTATGGAAGAAGCAGAAATTTTTTTAATCATTGTTTCGCAGAACAAATATGGCTTGCAAGCATAAGCCGCGGTTGCCTTATCCGAAGGATCAAACCAATCGCCGTATTCATTAATCATAAAGCGGAGAGAAGAGATGCTTTCTAAAAAAGTATCCAGAGCTTTCGATGTTATTGTTCTCCCGAATTGCAGAATAATATCAGGCTTGTTCTCTTTTGCAAATTTTTCGGATCTTAAGAATGCATCGAAGTTGGTAATTATATTTCCTTTTTTATGGCTGCCGAATCTTATTTGCGACGTTCCGTCGGCAAGAATAGGATAATTTAATTTTTCCGACAGTAGTTCGCAGTTCTTCAGGAATTTAGGATCATAATGATCAGGGCCAATAATAATAATGCCTTTTTCCTTTTTAGCAATATGTTTGTAGATATTTTCGAACCATTTCTCGCCGGAAATATTTTTCATCTTCCCGGTTAAAATATTAATCTTTACGGGGGCTAATTTGCCTGCGAAGTTTATTACCTTGTTTTCAACATCGTCTGTAAACGTATTAGGCTCGAACGGTTTTTTAAACGGGAAATTCAAATGAACAGGGCCGCGCGTTTCAAACGTTGATTTAACAACGGCCTTAACGGCGGTATCTTTTAATTGTTTTAATTTCTCAATTGAAGGCTCCGGTAAGCCGACATCGTTAAACCATCGGATATGATTTTTATAAAGATTATTTTGATTGATGGTTTGGTTTGCTCCTCTATTCAAAAGTTCCGGAGGGCGATCGGCTGTGCAAATAATTAAAGGAACCCTTTGCTGGTAAGCTTCAACTATTGCCGGGTATAATTCTACAGTTGCAGTACCGGACGTGCAAACAACAGCAACAGGTGTGTTAGAAGCTTTTGCAAGACCCAGGGCAAAAAAACCGCTGCTTCTCTCGTCTATATTAATATATGATCGTATCTTTTTATTATTTACAAAGGCTAGGGTTAAAGGAGTATTTCTGGAGCCCGGGGAAATTGAAACATATTTAACGCCAAGAGAAGCTAGTTCATTTACGAATGTTTCCGTCCAAAGAATGTTGCGATTAATTTTTATTTTCATCAGAGAATAACGACAATATTGTTTTTAATTTTAGTTCTGTTTCTTTATACTCCGCATCCGGATTGGAATTTTCAACTATTCCACCGCCGGCGTACGCAATTAATTTATTATTCGTTGCCAGTGCGGCTCTTAAAGCAACGGCAAATTCAGCTTCGTCATCAAAATTGAACCAGCCAACAATGCCGGTGTACAACCCTCTTTTGTATCCCTCAATTTTTTTGATGATTTGCTGTGCGGTATCTTTCGGCAAACCGCATACTGCCGGCGTAGGATACAATTCCTTTAGCAAACTGAACATTGAATTGTTGGAGTTTAGTCCCGCAGAAATTTTTGACCAGATATGCTGAATATTAGCCAGTTTTTTAATCTCGCAATGTGTTTCGAGATTAAAATTGTCCGTAATACCGGAGATTGAATTTTTAATATGCTCTATAACTAAGTTATGCTCATGAAGATTTTTGGGATCGTTCAGAAGCATTTTCTCAAGTTCTTCATCTTCCGTTTTATCTTTGCCTCTTGCTGCCGAGCCTGCAAGCGCATCTATTTCAATTCTGCCTCCGGAAAACTTTGCAAGCTTTTCAGGAGTTGCCCCGAAGAAAGATGATTTGCCTCGGTGGAAAACAA